>JAJZQK010000410.1:3356-4345 GCA_021847625.1 Chloroflexota bacterium | reverse complement strand
CGACGACTCGTTCGGCAAACTCAAAGCCGCTGCCCCTCGGCAAGGGTTCCACCTCGAGGAACACGTGGCCGTATTGGCCGTGTCCACCCGTCTGCTTCTTGTGCTTGTACTCCGCCTTGCTGGCTGCCTGGATCGTCTCCTTGTAGGGCACCTTGGGGACGCTAGTCTCGACCTCGACGCCGAACTTGCGCCGCATTCGCTCCATCGCCACGTCGACGTGCGACTCTCCCATACCCGAGAGAATCGTCTCCCCGGTGTCGGGCTCCTTCTGGACCAAGATAGTCGGGTCTTCCTCGACCAGCCTGCTCAACGCCGAACCCAACTTGTCGAGGTCGGCCTTCGTCTTCGGGGCAATCGCCACTGCAAAGGAGGGCCGCGGGAACACCAGGCCCGGAAGCGTCAGTTGCCTGTCCTTCTGACTCAGCGTATCACCGGTGACAGTCTCCTGCAGCTTGGCCACGGCACCAATATCGCCCGCGACCATCTTGTCGATCGGTTCCTGGTTCTTCCCCCGTATCACGTAAAGCTGGCCAATGCGCTCGTCGCGGCCGCGAACGGGGTTGTAGGCCGAGGAGTTGCTGTTCAGGCTGCCACTGTAGACCCTGAAGTAGGTCAGCTTGCCCACGAACGGGTCCGCCGTGGTCTTGAAGACGAACGCCAGGAGCGGCTCGCTCTCGGCCGGCTGCACCGTGACTTCCTCGCCCGAAACCGCGTCCCGAGCCTGGATAGCCCCCCGTCCGGCCGGCGAAGGTAGGTAATCCACGATAGCATCCATCACGGGCTGGATGCCGATGTTGGGTGAGCCTGCCGCGCATAATATGGGTACCATCTGCCGATTGGCAATCGCCGTTCGCAGAGCCCCAATCAGCTCGTCATTGCTAATCTCTTCGCCTTCGAGGTACTTGTTGATGAGGTCGTCGTTGGTCTCGGCGATCGACTCAACCAACTTCTCGCGATAGGACTGGGCCTCGGTCAGCAATTCGGAGGGG
>JAJZQK010000410.1:0-3346 GCA_021847625.1 Chloroflexota bacterium | reverse complement strand
GACTTCGCTGACCTTCGCCTGCACGCCCCGGTAGGCTTTCATGGATAGTAGGTCGATGACTCCGTCGAACGAGTTCTGCGAGCCGATCGGAATCTGGACGGGCGCCGCCCCCAGGCCAAACCGGTCTCGTAGCTGCCCGACCGCCCTGGAGAAATCGGCATTCTCTCGGTCCATCTTGGAGATGACAATGAGGCGAGGCAGCTGGAACTCGTCGGCATAGCGCCACATTAGCTCCGTCCCCACCTCGATACCAGAAACCGCGTCCAACACCATGAGAGCGGAGTCGACGATCCTCATGCCCTCTCTCGCCTCACCGACAAAATCGGCGTAGCCAGGGGTGTCAATCAGATTGATCTTGTGGTCCTTCCACTCCAACGGCAGCACGGAGAGTTGGACGGAGATGTTGCGCTTGGTTTCTTCGGGGTCGTAATCGGAGACGGTGGTCCCCTCGTCTACGCGGCCTATCCTGTTCGTTGCACCGGAGTCGAACAGCATTGCCTCCGACAGCGTCGTCTTGCCGGCACCGCCATGCGAGAATAGACCTACATTGCGCAATTGTTCCGTGCCGTATTGCTTCATTGATCCCTCCTCTTGTAACAACAACAGCGCCGCCTGTCTTACAACACAGCGGCGAGCCTAGCCCGGGTTATTATACCAAATCCGCCGCACAGCCACATTTCACGATAGACTGGCAAGCGCAGTCAAGACGGCACGGCTATCGCCGGATATCAATTCGGCAGGCGGGTTATCTCCCGCATCCGCCTGTTGACAGGGAAACCTGCCCCAAGTATACTCGCACCTACCCTTGGCTGGCAAGCAAAGCACCTAGATATACGGATTATCCGCCTTCTCGGCGCCGATGGTGGTGGGTGCCCCATGGCCAGGATAAACGATCGTACTATCGGGGAGCGTGAAGAGCCGAGACTGGATGCTCTGTTGCAGCTGGCGCCAGTTGCCTCCCCAGAGGTCCGTGCGCCCCACGCCTTGGTTGAATAGCGTGTCTCCCGTGAACACCACGCCGTTGCCGTACAGAGATATGCCGCCGGGCGTGTGGCCGGGAGTATGGAGGACCTCGAAGCTGAGTTCGCCGACGGTCACCGTTGCTCCGTCTTCCAGCAGACGATCGGGCGCCCAAAACGAGCCCGGCGCGCCTATCCAGCTGGCAATTGTCCGGTCGGGCTCCTTCAGAAAGCGCGCATCCGCCTCATGCATCAGAAGAGGGGCGCCCGTCGCTTGCCGAACGGCGTCGTTGGCCAGGATGTGATCGAGATGGCCATGGGTGTTCACCACGTAGCGAACGCGGAGGCCGAGGTCCGCAATCTCTTGGAGTAGCCTCTCGGGTTCCGCGGCGGGGTCGATGACCATGCCTTCCTTGGAAGTCTCGCAGCCTACGAGATAGCAATTAGTCTCAAGAAGACCGACAGGAATGGTACGGACAACCACGGCTTCGGCCACCTCCCAGATAATGTACAGTGTCATATTGTAGCGAAAGCGGGGCCAGGTTGGCAAACCGGTGCCTGCGCGCCAGTGACTGAAAGGAGGCAACGTGTCAAAGGCAGTGCAGAGTAGTGGCGAGCAGGTGTGGCGCGGGCAACCGGGCCCGTCCCGGTCGATCCTCGCCGACCGTCGAATCCTGGCCGGGGGGGCGGCCGTTCTGCTGGCTCTGGTCCTCGGCTTAGTCTGGCTTTTCGGCGAGGGGACATTGACCGTCGAGTCTACGCCTCCCGGGGCCGCGGTATTCGTGGGGGGCCAGTCGGTTGGCATGACGCCTCTTACCTTGCGCACACGCCTCGTCCCGGCCAGCGGCACCCTCGAGGTTCGCCTGGACCAGTACGAGAACCATAGTCAGCCGTTCACGGTCGAGCCGCGCCAGGGCAACGAGATCGCCGTCACCTTGACGCCGCTTGCCGCTCCCGCCAAGGAATCCAGCCAAGTCGAGGTCACGTCCCAGCCTGCCGGCGCGGAGGTCTACCTAGACGGCAGTCTGGTGGGCACGGCGCCGGTCACTGTGCAGGACGTCGAACCTGGTAAGACGCACAGCCTGCGGCTGACGCTGCCCAACCACGAACAGTGGACCCAGGAAATCACGACCACGCCGGGAGAGAAAGCCTCGATTAACGCCCAGCTGGTCGCCCCGACCGCCGAGCTAGACGTCACGTCCACGCCTCCCCAGGCCAAGGTCTACCTTGACGGGGCCGAGCGTGGGCAGACGCCGCTCGTGTTGCAGGGAGTCTCTGCAGGGCAGCACGAGGTGAAGGTCGCGCAGCAGGGCTTCGACGACTGGGTTCGGAAAGTGGACCTGACGGCCGGCGGCAAGAGCGACGTCCAGGCCGTGCTGGTACGCGCCGGTGCCGAAGGAGACACGTTCGCCCGGCCTCTTGCCTTCTCCATAGACAACCATCCCGATGCCCGATGGCAATCGGGCCTGACGTCGGCCGACGTCGTGTACGAGGCGTTGACAGAGGGCGGCATCACGAGGTTCCTAGGGCTGTTCATGACCCGCCCCGCCGAGGTGGTCGGGCCGGTCAGAAGTGCTCGCCATTACTTCGCCTACTGGGCCTACGAGTACGACGCGATGTACGTCCACTGCGGCGGCTACAAGGAGGCCGCCGCCGCCATCACGGAGACGGGCATCGCGGAGATGGACGACCTGAAGGGCAGCCCGGGCTTCTGGCGCAGCGACGACCGCGAACCGCCCTTCAACCTCTACACCAGCACGGCCGCCATGCGCGCGGAGGCGGACCGGCGCGGTCTGCGTGACGACGTGGGGTCCTATGGTGGACTGCAGTTCGAGGACACGCCGACAATGGCAAGTGGCCAGACAGCGACCGAGCTGACGCTCTACTATCCCTACGGATACTACGTCACATGGGAGTATGTGGCGGCGACGAACGACTACCTGCGGTACTCGGTGGGCGTGCCCCACGTCGACGCCCAGAACGGCGAGCAGCTGCGCGGCACGAACGTCATCGTCCTCTTCATGCACAACTGGTTCATGGGCGGCGACGACCAGCAGGACTTCCAGCTGACGGGGACTGGTCGGGCGCTCTTCTTCCAGGACGGCGTCGTCCAAGAGGGGCAGTGGTCACGGGACTCCATCGACAGCGCGACCCGATATTATGACGAGTCGGAGAACGAGGTGCTGCTCAACAAGGGCGGCACCACCTGGATTCAGGTCGTACCCGTCGACGCGGAAGTGGACTACTAAGAGTCCGCTACAAGCTTAGCAAAGAGGGCGGAGCCGATGGGCCCGCCCTCTTTCACTTCCGCTGCCGCTTCTCTTGCTTAGAGAAGGCCCTGCTCGATCATCACCTCGGCGATCTGTACGGCGTTGAGCGCGGCACCC
>JAJZQK010000409.1 GCA_021847625.1 Chloroflexota bacterium | reverse complement strand
CTCCAGATCCCGGATCACCTCGTAGCCGTGGCGGGGCTTCTCGGCCAGCAGGTCGAGGATCACGTACTTGAGATCGCCCTTCTCGAACATCCTGTCCCTGAAGCGCCAGGGACCAAAGGGACCCGCGCACCACATGGCGACACCTCCCTCGGGTACTATCGCGATATATCGCGATAGTATTGTACCCCCTGCCCCGGGGTTGTCAAGGGGCCGATCCTCCAGTCCCAGTGGAACGTTCCGAACCCTCTCGCTACGGGCCGGCGGGATCCATGGGGTCCCCCGCACCACCTGGAGTCGCACCTGCGAGGCGTTCTGCCGTGCTCCAACCAGCTTGCGCGGCTGTCGTGGCCGGTCCGCTTGTCATCCCAAGGCCTTCGCTAGGCGCTCGGAGGTCCGTTACCGGTTGCTCCGGGCCGCTCCTAAAGATCTCTTGGAACAGGAAGCAGAAACTCTTGACAACAGCGGATGACAGACCTATGATGTCTGACAACAACACGCTTCGGGGAGCATTTGGCTATGCACTCACCTCATAACAACTTCCCGCCCCGACCGGCAAGCGAAAGCGAACCCCCGGCGCTTGACATCTCGTATCCCACTGTTGCGCGGATCGACACGCGCAGAACGATCGCGGATCATCTACAGCAAGCCATCCTGTCCGGCGACCTAAAGGCAGGCGAGCAACTGCCACCGGAGTACGAACTCGTGGATCGCTTCAAGGTCAGTCGCGCTTCAGTGCGGGAAGCTCTCCGCATACTCGAGGGGCGGGGCCTGGTCCACGTCAACCACGGAAAGGGGGCGTTTGTCTGCGATGTAGGGATGGCCTCGGAGGACTCGCGAGCGTTCCTCTATGCCTGGTTCGGTCAGAGAGAGATGAGTCTTGACGAAGTGCTCGAATTCCGCAAGATGCTCGAACCCCAAGCGGCGGCATTGGCAGCGGAGAGAGCGGATCGTGGGGAACTCGAGGGGGTTGCCCAGGCGCTGGAGCGCATGCGCGCGAGCGTCGACAGGCACGATCTGCACGGGGCAGTGACAGCTGACATCGATTTCCACCGAGCTATCGTGGCTGCGACGCACAACCAGTTCCTCTTAGCAGCGCTGGACGTCGCGGGTCGACTGCTGATTGATATGCGACGGATAACGCTCACGAGGCCGGAGGGACTGTTGACCGCCGTCACACGCCACGAACAGATTCTACGCGCAATAGAGATGCGTGACCCAGAGGAAGCCTACGAGAATATGGCCGCTCACATTGGTGCCACTCACGCGAATGTTCACGCTGCTCTGCACAATGGTCGGGGGGCTGACGAAAGCCCTGACAAAATGGTGCCGCGTGCTTCTGGTCATGCCGCCGAGGGTGTTTAGGTTTTCCCGGTCGCGCAGCTAGTTGAGACCTGGTCACGAACAACAGACCGCAGCGCCGCCGGAGGGCAATCCAGCGCGGCGGTTCCGTATCATATGGCTGCCATCCCCTAGCACGGAGACAACCGTGTGGCAACCGAAAGCTCAGTCCTTGTGGCCCTTTTGGGGCTCATCCACCGCATCCCGATGCCAGACAAGGCTGTTCGTCGTGCCCGACCCAGAGTGTATTCGGCTTGTCTGTTCCTGAAGGCATTGGTGATCATGATCGTCCGTCGACTGTTCAAGGTGCACTGTCTGCCCGCCGTTCTGGATGAACCGACGCCTGAGATGCGGCACCTGCGTGCCCTCCACATGGAGAACGGTCGCTATCCCCCACGTCGGACCTTTGAGCGTCGGCTGAAGGGGATTCCCGAGAGCTTACCCACCCTAATCGGAAAGGAGGTGTTCGTCTGTGATGTGGGGATGGTATCCGAGGACTCTCGCGCGTTTCTCTTCGCCTGGGACGGCCAACGGGAAATGAGCTTGGACGAGTTGCTTGAATTCCGCAAGATGCTTGAACCTCAAGTTGCCGCGGCAGCTACGGAGAAAGCTACTCCTGAGGATCTTCAGGCAATTGCTCATGCCCACGCCCGAATGCGCACCAGCGCCGAAAGCCATGGTCTCCGCCGGCTGATCATGGGTGACGTCGACTTCCTCCGCGCCACAATGGCCGCCACCCACAACCGACTGATGCCGGCGGCGTTCGACGTTGCGGGTCGGCTGCCGACTGACACCCGGCGGATGACGTTCGCGGCCTCAGGAGGTGTTTCTACTACCATCGCCCGCCACGAGAAGATTCTCCGTGCCAGCGAAGCATACGGCTCGCAGGAAGCGTACGAACGCATGTCCGCACATCTCGGGGCAATTCGAGCCAATGTATAAGTGGTTCTCCACGCAGATCGCAGGGCTACCACAGGTACTGACCAGGCAGCATCCCACACCTCAACCAATGCTAACGAGGACATGGAGGCTTCTGTACGCTCATAGTGCTGACACACTCGAATCATTGATGAAGGAGTATTCGTGATGTTGCACAAGGTGTTCTGTCCTCTGAGTTCCCGGCGTTGTGTACTCTCGATAGGCCTCATCGGGCTCGCTCTCAGTACCTTCCTGCTGGCTGCCTGCGTGCCGGCGTCCTCCACCCCTTCGACTCCTCCCTCAGCACCCAAGTCCACCGCTGCACCGGCAGCCGCCGCGCCTGCAGCTCCCACTGCTGTCCAGCAGGCTGCCCCCGCTGCCCCCACAACTGCACCAGCCGCTGGCCCCGCTCAAGCTGGAAGCAAGATCCAGGTCCCAATCCTCTCCTCGTGGTGGGACGAGGCCGGCGTCAAGGACTTCATGAACGAGAGCAAGGCGGCTTTCGAGAAGGCGAACTCCGGCATCGAAATCTCCCCCATGCGGGTGCCCTACGAGCAGATGAACGACAAGATCGTCACCTCGATAGGCTCCTCGTCACCTCCGGGCCTGGTGTTCGCCTCTGCCGACACTCTGCCCAACCTGGTCAACTCGGGCAACCTGGCTGCCTATGACCAACTCTTCCCCGAGTACAAGACCGTCTTCGCCGAGCCCGCTGTTACCAACCTCTCCTTCAACGGCAAGCTGTACGCGGTCCCGATCCAGTTGGCTGCCCGGGCCCTGCTGTACAACAAGCAGATGCTGGCGGATGCCAACATCCAGGCGCCTACCAACCCGGACGAACTACTGAGCGCAGCCAAGAAGCTCACCAACAAAGACAAGCGCATCTACGGCTACGGAGCCATGACGACAGAACCGGACGGCGACATCCTGTACATCAAGCTGTGGCTGGACGTCGTGGGTGCTGGAGGCAACTTCGCCAAGGACGGCAAGCCCACTGTGAACACGCCAGAGGTGGTCCAGGCGACGCAGAACTGGAAGGCCCTGGTGGACTCTGGGGTATCCCCCATGGGCGTCAAGCAGGGTACGTTGCGGGAGATGTTCTGGAACGGGCAGATCGCAATGATCAACGATGGCCCCTGGATGATGGCGTCCATCAGGAACAACAACCCGAAGCAGTTTGACAATACCGGTGTCGCCCTGCTACCGACCAAGACCCACAACTCCAATCTGGTTGTCACTGGCTTCGCAATGCCTGCGAAGTTCCAGAACCCAGAAGCTGTAGTCAAGTACCTCAAGTTCATATCCACCCCCGAGTGGGCTTCGCGGTACAGCGAACTGACCTTCAACACCAGTGCCATGGCCCAAGGGCTCACGCCGGAGATTCTTCAAAAGTTCCCCTGGCTCAAGACTTTCGACGAACAGAAGAAGTACGCCATACTTACCAGCCCCCCAGGACTACGGGAGAAGTACCCCATCTTCGCCAAGGTGGTGTCCGATGCCCTGGTGAAGGTGGCCAACGGGACAATGCAGGTCCAACCCGCCCTGGACGAGGCCCAGAAGCGACTCCAGCAGGAACTCGGGCAGTAGCGGCGATCGCCCCGGCCGGCTTCACGGCCAACCATCTATCTGTAGGAGCGGGCCGCAAACGATTGGTTACAAGTTGATGTAGATTTCGTACGAATGGCGCGTTAACTTGTAGGCAATCGCCGCAAACCCGCTCCTACACTCTCGCCGCCTGTCGGCCTTGCGTTATGTCATTTGTCGATGGGGAGCGGCCACCATGACGACTCAACCGGTACTGGAGGCCCAGGTCACGGCACAGCCACGCACACGGAGGTTGAACTGGCGGAAATATGTTCGGTCTCGCTACCTATTTGGCGCTGCCCTTCTAGCACCAGCGATGGCTCTCGTCGCGCTATTCGTCCTTTATCCTGCGGTGCTGGCGGTAAGCCTCAGTTTCCAGCAGTACGATCTGAGCAGGGCTGACCGAGGCGGGTTTGTGGGACTGGCCAACTCCGCGGAGATGCTTCGCCGCGACGACTTCTGGTCCGGGCTTTCGCTGTCGGCCGTGTTTGCCGGCGGTCAGGATGGGCCGTG
>JAJZQK010000408.1 GCA_021847625.1 Chloroflexota bacterium | reverse complement strand
GCTGGATCCCCGCTTACGCGGGGATGACAGGGGCGCCGGCAGAGCCTGCATTGCCCCTCTCGGTCGCGAGCATCCCGCCGACAACGGCTAGTCGGACCATTTAGCCGCGGGCTGTTGCCCATCAGGCCACCTTAATTATAGCGTATGCCCGGCGGTGCAGGCCGCCCCTCGCATCTTCCGTGGGAGTGGCATCGGGGAAGGCTCAACCCGTTGACATTCTGGATGGACTTTTTACACTCATCACAAGAGTAGGCCCTCGGCCGGCAGGATTGCCGGTGGGGTGATATGCTATAACTACATGGAAAGTGCCGAATCATCTGCCGCAGTAGGGAATGTTATCGTGACCGACTCGCTGCCGTCGATCAAACGAATCCTCGTGCCCCTGGATATGAATCGCCTCAGCGAAGGCAAGATCCCGAACTCGGAGGCCCAGGCCAAGGCCTTCGGAGCGGAACTGCTGCTGCTCCACATCATCCCCACGTCTCCGCCCACCACCACCAGGGTGACGTTCACCGAGTCGCAGGCGCTGACCTATCTCAACACCATCGCCTCCCACCTGCGGACCGAGGGCATTGAGACGCACTCCCTCGTGCGCTATGGGGACGTGGCCGACGTGATCGTCAACGAGATCGAGCGGCAGCGCGCCGACCTCGTCATCCTCGGCACCAGCACGCGCAGCGGCCTGCCCCGGCTCTTCCTCGGCAGCGTCACCGAGGACGTCATCGCCAGGGCGCCCTGCCCGGTGCTCCTCGTGCGACCCAACGTGGCGGACGCGGAGAAGCCCCACCCCGTGCGCAGCTTCGACGACGACGCGGCGCGCGCCGGGCCTGTCGCCCCCCGCGACCTTGGTCTGCGCTTGGTGTCCGTCAATCGCATCGTGGGCAGCGTCGGCAGGGCAGGCGAACTAGACGAGCACTTCCGAATACAGCACCCCTCGCGCAACGAGCAGCGCCGCTACGAGAGGGTCCGCGACCTCATGGAGGCCGGCGCCGGCCTGCCGCCGATCACCCTCTATAAGCTTGGCTACGGCTACTACGTCCTCGACGGCAACCACCGCGTGGCCGCGGCCAGGGAGCTGGGGCAGCTGGAGATGGAGGCGGAAGTGACGGAGTTCCTGCCCCTGGGCGACCCCCAGATGCAGCGCGCCTTCGCCGAACGCAGGGCCTTCGAGCGGCGGACGGGCCTGACGAGAATCGGCGCCACCCAACCCGGCCACTATCCCCAGTTGGAGGCCATGATTCGGGAGTACGCCCGGGAACAGGGCATCGCGGACATGCGGGAGGCCGCCTACGCCTGGCAGAACAAGGTGTATCGCCCCGTCGTCAGGCGCATCCGCGCCTTACACCTCGGCCACTACTTCCCCGACCTGCGCACGGCCGACGTCTTCGTCGAGATCGCCAACTTCCGCGAGCACGAAGGCGAGAACAACGGCCACCTGTCCGATTGGGAAGAGTCGATCAGCCGCTTCCGCGAGAAGTTTACGGCGATGGTTTAATCATCAGGCTTTGCCCTTATTGCGCAGCTGGCCGATGGAGTTGCACGCCGCCGCTGTGACGGGGAAGTAATGAGTGATGAGTCAGGCGCCCGTCACTCCTCAGCGGAATGGGGCGCCACCCTGCTTCGTAAGGTTGAAGGGAGAGCAAGGGTTCTCTCTCCCTTCCAGGGGGAGGGTTAGGGTGAGGGTCGTCCTGGGGCCAGTTGGGCGCTGCCACACAGCCCTGGGGCGGACAGAGCCCGCTCGCCCCTACAAATACCAGACGGGTCCCGCTTCCGCGGGGATGACGAGAACCGGAGATCCCGAGGGCGCGGCCTACGGCCTGATGTAGTTCGGCGCCTCTTTGGTGATGACCACGTCGTGCGGATGGCTCTCGCGCAGACCGGCGGCGGTGATGCGGACGAAGCGAGCCTTCTTCATAGCGGCGATGTCGGCCGCTCCGCAGTAGCCCATCGAAGAACGCAGGCCGCCCACCAACTGGTAGACGATGTTGGCCAGGGGGCCCTTGTAGGGAACCTGCCCCTCGATGCCCTCCGCCACCAGCTTCGACACCGACGTGCCGGTGCTCTGGAAGTAGCGGTCGCGGCTGTAGCCCCGCCCGGTCATGGCGCCGATGGAGCCCATGCCCCGGTATTCCTTGAAGCGCTCGCCCTGGAAGAGGATGATCTCGCCCGGGCTCTCGTCCACGCCGGCGAAGAGGTTGCCGAGCATCACCGCATCCGCCCCGGCAGCAATGGCCTTGGAGATATCGCCGGAGTACTGCACGCCACCATCGGCGATCAGCGGCACGTCATAGCGGGCCGCCGTTTCGACGCAACTGAGGACAGCGGTAATCTGCGGCACGCCCACGCCGGCCACGACGCGGGTGGTGCAGATGGAGCCCGGGCCAATGCCGATCTTCACGGCGTCGGCGCCGGCTTTGATCAGCGCCTCGACCGCCTCGGGCGTGGCCACGTTGCCGGCGATGACGTCGACCTGGCTGCCGTACTCGGCCTTCAGCTTCTCCACCATGCCAAGGACGCCGCGCGAGTGGCCGTGGGAAGTGTCCACCACCAGGGCGTCGACGCCGGCCTTCACGAGCGCCGCCGCCCGTTCCAGGGTATCGCTGCCGGCCCCTACCGCGGCGGCTACCTGCAGGCGACCGCGGTCATCCTTGGTGGCCAGTGGGTATTGAATGCGCTTCTGGATATCCTTGACCGTGATTAGCCCCTTTAGGATGTAGTTGGCGTCCACCACCGGTAGCTTCTCGATCTTGTGGCGGCGGAGGATATCCTTGGCCTGCTCTAGCGTCGTGCCAACCGGCGCCGTGATGAGGTTTTCGCGCGTCATCACCTCGCCGATGAGGAGGCTCATGTCTTCCTCGAAGCGGATGTCGCGGTTGGTGAGGATACCCAGCAGGCGGCCGGACTCGCCGACGATGGGGACGCCGGAAATGTGGTAGTGCTCCATTAGGTCCTGAGCATCGGCCAGGGTCGCCCGAGGCCCCAGCGTGACGGGCTCGACGATCATGCCCGCTTCAGAACGCTTGACCTTATCGACCTCGGCCGCCTGGGCCTCGACGGAGAGATTGCGGTGGATGACGCCGATGCCGCCCTCCCGGGCTAGGGCAATCGCCAGGCGGCCCTCGGTAACCGTGTCCATGGGAGCCGAAACCAGGGGAATGTTCAGATTGATGCCGCGAGAGAAGCGGGTGACTGTGGAGACTTCCGCGGGGAGGACATCGGATTCGGCCGGTACTAGCAAAACGTCGTCAAAAGTCAGTCCTTCGCCGATAAACTTGTCGTCAGGCATCGCTCTTTTGCTCCCTTCCTTGCTTCCATAGTTGCTTCTCGCGGGCCTGGCCCCGGGTATTAGCGCGAATTATAGCACTTATCGGCGGGAGGAATCGAGGCGAGAGACCGTGCAGGACGCCAATTCGCCCTGCCCTCGGCAAATGCGTTGGCCAGGACCTTCATCGTGGCCTCCTTGGCGCCCTGGCGCCGGCAATTGGGCATGGTTCAGGAGGGCGGATAGACAGAGTCACAGTTTGATGCCAACGTCACCCCCGCGAAAGCGGGGGTCTAGGCAGCCATCGGCGGATTTCCTGGATGCCCGCTTGCGCGGGCATGACGATCTCTGGGGAGTCCGCCTTCACTAGACTGTCACTCTGTCGGCGAACCATCCCGGCAATTGGCTTGCTCGGCACGTTTCCTGCTAGCAGGATGGGCAATGGTCCGCGCACTCACGTTGCCGGGGGAGAGCATGGACGAACAGGACCGCGTCCGCTTGCTGGCGGAGACCCGCGCCCAGGCCCTCGTCTGCCAGCGCTGCCACCTCTGGCAGACGCGCACGCAGGTGGTGTTCGGCGAGGGCAACATCGACGCCGCCATCATGCTGGTGGGGGAGGGGCCCGGGGAGACCGAGGACAAGAAGGGCCACCCCTTCGTCGGCCGGGCGGGCGCGCTGCTGAACCGGGCCCTGGCCGCCGTCGGCCTCGACCGCGACCGTCTCTGGGTCACCAACCTCGTCCGCTCGCGCCCGGTGGCGGTGAAGGACGGCAAGCTGCGCAATCGGGCGCCCCTGGCGGGGGAGGTCGCCGCCTGCGCCATCTGGATGGAATCGGAACTGGCCATCGTCCGCCCGAAGGTCATCGTCTGCCTGGGCGCGGTGCCGGGCCACTACCTGATCCACAAGAACTTCCGCCTCAACGCCGAACGGGGGCAAGTCTTCGAGGTGAACGGCAACCGTCGCCTGGCCACCTTCCACCCCGCCTACATCCTCCGCCTGCAGGGCGACGCCTACGAACGGACGCTGGCCATGCTGCAGGAGGACCTGCGCCTGGCGATGGCCGAGGCCAAGAAGTGATCTCTTGCCTCTCGCACCGGCCC
>JAJZQK010000407.1 GCA_021847625.1 Chloroflexota bacterium | reverse complement strand
TATCACTTAGCCCGCGCTTCTGTCTTTACCTACGGGCGGCAAGATTTTAATCGGACAGCGTTGGGACAAGCCCCTGCCCTACAGGATGTTTGGCGCCGCTACGTGGCCGGGGCGCCCTCCGCGCCCACCTGGGGCTTCTTCTCCGCCGCCGGTGCCGAAGAATGGTAGATTTCCGTGGTCTTGCCGTAGGCGGGGGCGCGATAGCGGTTGTCGGTAGTGATCGACTTCCGTGGGCACACCTCGGCGCAGGCCTCGCAGATGATGCACCGGAACGGCTCGAAGACAATCGTCCTCTCTTGCCTGTTCACCGTGATTGCGCTGGCAGGGCAGCGGCGAGAGCAGGCGCCGCAGAAGGCGCAGGTGTCCGCGTCGAAGACGATATGCCCGCGGGCCTCGGGGAACGGCTCGCGTCGTTCCACGGGGTAGCGGCGAGTAGCCGGGCTCGCGAAGAGGTTGGCTAGCACGTTCCGCAGCATTTCTAGCATCGCAGTCCTCCCTCCCTACCGCTCGGTGCAGCTGATGCACGGGTCGATGGACAGGGTAATTACCGGCACGTCGGCCAGTTCACACCCCCTCAGCATCCCCACGAGGGCGGGAATGGTGGCGAAGGTTGGGGTGCGCACCCGCAGCCTGGTCAGGTTCCGGGTGCCGTTGCCCGCCAAGAAGTACAGCAGCTCGCCCCGGGGCTGCTCGACCCGCGAAACGGCACGTCCCCGTGGGTTGCCCTTGGCACGGGTGATGATGTCGCCCTCCGGCATGCGCTGCAAGGCTCTCCTCACCAGCTCGATTGACTGGTATATCTCCCGCACGCGGACGAGGGCACGGGCGTAGACGTCGCCGGCCGTCTCGACGACCGGCTCGAACCCCAGCTCCCCGTAGGCCGTGTAGCCGGTCATCCGGGTATCTTGGGCCACGCCGCTGGCCCGCAGCACGGGCCCGACGGCGCCCAGAGCCACGGCCTGGTCGCGAGGGAGGAGGCCCTTGCCGACGGTCCGCGCCCGCACGGTGCGGTCGTTCATGATGACCGGCAGCAACCTATCCAGTTCCGTCTGCACGTGGTCGAGCGTTTGCAGAGTATCCGTGGCCTGGTCACGCGAGATATCCCGCCTGACGCCGCCTATCGTGGAAGTGGAGACGATGACGCGGTTGCCCGCCGTCTTTTCGAGCAGGTCCATGACCATCTCGCGGTTGCGCCAGATCTGCATAAACAGGCTCTCGAAACCGAAGGACTCCGCGAAAAGCCCCAGCCATAGGTGATGGCTGTGCAGACGGTGGAGCTCACCCCAGACCACCCTGAGGTAGCTCGCCCGGGGCGGCACCTCCACGTCCATCATCTTCTCAATTCCCAGGCAGTAGCAGACGGCGTGCAGAAAGCTGCAGATGCCACAGATGCGCTCGACCAGAAAGACATTCTGGACGTAGTCGTTGATCTCCGCTGCCTTCTCGATGCCCCGATGGACGTAGCCGATGGCCGGCAACGCTTCCAGGACCCTCTCGTCCTCCATGACGAGGCGCAGTTGGATCGGCTCGGGCAGGACGGGATGCTGCGGGCCGAACGGCACTATTGTTCTCGGCGACACTGGTTCATCCCTCCTTTCTGTTCTTGAGCATCGGCGTCGGTTGGGCGTCGGCCGGCATCAGCAGACGGCCCTTGTAGTCGATGGCCTTGCCCTCGAACGCCAGCCCGAACAGCTCCTCGATCTCGTTCTCGGCGAGAAACGCGCAAAAGTAGGCGCCCGTGATACTGGGCAGCGGCCCTGTCTTCGGGACCACGACGCTAAGGTGGGTCATCTCCAGATTGCGGTCGAAGTGGTAGATGACCTCCAACCCCTCCTCGACGTCGACGCACGTCGCGCCGATGAGACGCGCGCTTTCGCCGGCCAATCTGGCCACCCGCGGCACGAGCTGGTCGACCGGCAGCCGCTCGAGGTTCTCGATTTCCGGCTCGGCCGGCGGGGTGGAAGGTGTAGCGTCGACCTGTTTCTCTTCTTTCTGCACGTTCACGCCTGCACCTCCGCTTTCTCCCTTTCCCTGCTTCGCGCTCTTGCCTGGCTACTCTCGGCCAGCTTCTTCAAGGCCAGCACCACGCCGTCGATGATCGCCTCGGGTTTGGCCGCGCAACCGGGCACGTAGACGTCGACGGGGACTATCTGGTCGATGCCGCCGATGATGTTATAGCAGCTATGGAAGACGCCGCCGGAGCAGCCGCAGGTCCCCACGACGATGACGACCTTGGGGTCGGGCATCTGCTCGTACAGATTGCGCAGAACGCGCGCGTTGCGCTTATTGCCGGGCCCGGTGACGAGTAGCACGTCCGCGTGTTTGGGGTTGCCGACGTTGACCATGCCGAAGCGCTCGATATCGTAGAGCGGCGTGAGGCAGGCGAGTATTTCTATGTCGCAGCCGTTGCAGCTGCCGGTATCGTAGTGTAGTATCCACGGGGATTTCACCCGGGCTCTAGTTACGAGATCCAAGGTTCTATCCTCCTAACCAGCCATGTAGGCGGCCAGATAGATCGCGGCCAGATTCAGTACGGCAAGGCCCGCGCCGAACGTCCACGTCAGGCGCACAACCCGCGACCAGGTGAGCCGGGCCGCCACGTTGTCGATGAGCAACACTGCCACGAAGAGACCGAGCGCCAGAAGGACGCCGATGCCTATGGGGTTCGCCCAGAACAGGGCGATGAACCCCAGAAGGAGGGTCACCTCGTACCAGTGGGCCATCTCGATCAGCGCCAGGTAGCGCCCGGAGTACTCCGTCAGCATCCCGCGCACTATCTCCTGGTGGGCGTGGGCGGCCATCGAGACGTCGAAGGGCGACTTGCGCATCTTGATGCCCAGGACGAATACGAGCGAGGCCACGACCAACGGCAGGGTCAGCACCAGCGGCGACCCGTGGGCGACGACGCTCGAGATCAGGAAGCTGCCCGTGACCAGGTACATGCCGACCGCTGCCAGGATCAGGAGCGGTTCGTAGGCCAGCATCTGGAGCAGTTCCCGCTGGCTGCCTATCTGGCTATAGGGAGACTTGACGCTGAATCCGCCCATCACGAGGGCGATGCCGCCGATGGCCAGGGTGAACAGGATCACCAGCAGATCCTGTTGTAGGGCAAAGAGGGCCACGCTCGCCATGACGGCGCCCAGATACACGTACACGTAGATCAGCTGGGACCTGTTGGCCACGATCCGATCCTTGCTCCACAACTTGATAAAGTCGTAGAACGGCTGCTCGATGGGCGGCCCTACTCTGTTCTGCAGCCGGGCCGTGATCTTGCGGTCCACGCCGAAGAGCAGCCCGCCGACGGCTGGAGCCAGAATCAACGCCAACAGGGTGATAACCGTCTGCTCGATCATAGGTATGCCACCCCCACCAGGGCCACCAGGAGAACGATGGCGATCGGGTTGGCCCATTTCGTTATTCTGCTTTCGCCGAGCAGGCTCTCGAAGTAGTAGCTATGAAGGCTTAGCTGCTGCGGCTCGTCGGCGATGGAGCGGAAGCTGGCATCGCCAACTTCGGGCATCTGTTCGCCGCACAGGTAGGCGCTGTGCACGTCCTGCCTGCGCACGGGCGAGGCCAAGATAGCTACCGCCACGACGACGGCCAGTACTATGAGCAGAGGCCACACCGGGAACGACCCCACGGCGCTCACGAGATTCGGTCCGCTCTGGGCCAGGCCTGACGTCGGATACCATTCCGCCACGGCCGGGGCCACCAAGAAGCTTGACACAAAGCCGATCAGAGCCGTGAGCACCACGGCCAACGAGCCGAGGCCGATCAGCGGCACGGCGTAAAGGAACGGCAGGCCCTCCGAGTGCAGTCCCCCCGCGCCCGGCACGCTGCTGACGATCTTGCCCATCCACTTCGTCCAGAAGAGGACGGTGAAGGCGCTGCCCGCGGCGAAGAGGAGCAGGGCCAGCGGCAGCTGGGCCGCTGCCTCGATGGCGGCCCACTTGGCGACGAGGACCCCGAAAGGCGGCAGGAGCATCGAGAATATGCCGACGAGGGTCACGATCGCTGTCACCGGCATCCGTTGGACCAGGCCTTCCATGTCTTCAATGTCACGGCTACCGATACGATGCTCGATGACCCCCACCGATAGGAAGAGCAACCCCTTGGAAACCGCGTGGAACAGGATCAACAGAATGGCGGCGCTGATGGCCAGAGCCGTGTTCAAGCCGGCGCAGGCGATGATCAGGCCGAGGTTCGATATGGTGGAGTAGGCGAGTACCCGCTTGGCGTTGCTCTGCCCCGCCGCCAGCACGGCGGCCGCCAGGAACGTGAAGGCACCGGTGATGGCCACGGCGGTGGTCAGGAAGGTGCCGTCGAAAGCCGGGGCCAGGCGCACCACTAGGTAGACGCCCGCCTTGA
>JAJZQK010000406.1 GCA_021847625.1 Chloroflexota bacterium | reverse complement strand
GTGGCTGTTCTTCAGCCTCGCCGTGTGGCTCGTCTCCCAGGCCTTCGGCCTCTACTACGACCCCGTGGTGAGCTACGCGATTGCCTTCGGGCACCTGGCGATAACGCTGCCGTTCATCCTCACGGTCACGTGGCGGCACGTGACGCGCCACCCCCTCCTCTATCCCCTTGTCGTGCTGGCACTCTCTGTCTACCTCCTCCACTGGCTGCCGGTTATCATTTGGACCGTGCTGCGTTTGGTCGTCCTCAGGCCGCAACGGCGCTGGGCGAAGACCGAGCACGTTGGCGGAGCCACCTAGACCTTCTTCCTCCATCGTCCTGCCATTTACACAGAGTTTACGCAAGAGCGCACCTGGCGTTTACACCTGATCCCAGTTCGTTCACTTGCGAGTGCTAGCATAGGTACGAACCAAAGACATGGAGGAGGAAGACATTACGATGAAGTTCGGCTTCAAACACGCAGCGGTCGGATTGGCGGCAGCCGTCCTGCTGGCCGGCTGCACCCCGGCGGCTTCGCCGACCTCGGCCCCGACGACGGCTCCCGCGCCGACGACGGCGGCCCCCACGGCGAATCCTGTTCCCGCCGGCGAACGGCCCCAGGGCGAGGGTCTGATTACCGGCCCCTTCCAGGGCGAGGCAAACAGCCTGAACGGCGCCGGCGCGACCTTCCCGCAAGTGCTCTACACCAAGTGGTTCAGCGACTACGCCAAGTTGACGGGCGTCGAGGTCAACTACCAAGGCATCGGCTCCGGCGGCGGCATCAAGGCGATCACCGACAAGACGGTCGACTTCGGCGCCAGCGACGCGCCCTTGACCGACCAGCAGCTCAAGGACGCCGAGGCCAAGGGCGGTCCTCTGCTGCACATCCCCACCACGCTGGGTGGCGTGGCTCTCACCTACAACGTCCCTGGCGTATCGAAGCAGCTGAAGGTCACGCCCGAGACGCTCTCCGGCATCTTCCTGGGCAAGATCACGAAGTGGAACGATCCCAAGTTGCTGGCCGACAATCCCGACGCCGGTCTGCCCAACGCGGACATCGTCGTCGTCCACCGCTCGGACGGCAGCGGCACCACGAACATCTTCACCGATTATCTGTCGGCCGTGAGCCCGGACTGGAAGTCTAGCGTTGGCATGGGCACCTCGGTGAACTGGCCGGTGGGCCTGGGCGAGAAGGGCAACCCGGGTGTTGCCAACGGCATCAAGCAGAACCCAAACTCGATCGGCTACGTGGAAGTGATCTATGCGATCCAGAACAAGCTGGCGACGGCTCAGCTGAAGAACAAGGCCGGCAAGTTCGTGGACCCCAACCTCGAAGGCGTCAGCGCCGCCGCGGCAGGCGTGGCGAAGACCATAGGCCCCGACCTGCGCGCCTCGATCGTCAACGCCGATGGCGATGGAACCTATCCTATCGCCGGCTTCACCTACCTGTTGGTGTACCAGAAGCAGACCGACAAGGCCAAGGCCACGGCGCTCACCCGGCTAACATGGTGGGGCCTGCACGACGGGCAGAAGTACACCACCGACCTAGGTTACGCGCCCCTGCCGAAGGAGATCCAGACCAAGGCCGAGGACAAGGTCCTGTCGATCACGGTCGACGGCCAACAAGCCTTCCCCGGCAAGTAGCATCCCCGGGCGTTACTCCCCCTCTCTCGGTGGGGGCGCCGGTCCAGGCGACCGGCGCCCCCACTCAACTTATCTGAAGTGGGTAGAGGTGCGCCGACAATGATCAACTCCTTGGGTGCCTTCGCCCGGTGCCCAACGTTTACAGAGAGTTTACACAACAACATAGCTGGCGTTTACAGCGTTCCGGGGCCCGTTCACTTTCAGCTGCTAGTATGAGAACGAAAGACAAGAAGGTAAGGTAGACAGTGCTTAGGCTGGCAGATCTGAGGCGGAAGGGCGAGGTGGCGAGCGGTGAGAACACGGGAGACCGCGCCTTCCGGCTGCTGACGACCGCTCTGGGCGGCAGCGTCATCCTCGTGCTTGTGGCCGTGGCCGTGTTGCTGCTCCTCGACGCGCGGGCGGCGATCGGCCAGTTCGGTTTCTCCTTTATCACCACTTCGGAATGGGATCCGGTAGCCGAGCAGTTCGGCGCTCTCCCCTATATCTACGGTACGTTGGTGACTTCGATCGTAGCCCTGATCATCGCCGGCCCCATCGGCGTCGGGGCGGCCCTGTTCCTATCCGAGTATGCCCCGGACTGGCTGAGAGGACCCGTGGCGTTCACGGTCGAGCTTCTGGCCGTTATTCCGAGCATCATCTATGGGCTTTGGGGTCTCTTTGTCCTGGCGCCAGTCATGAGGGGGTTCGTGGAGCCGTTCCTGAGGGATTCCTTTGGCGGCATACCGGTCGTCGGCGGTCTGTTCAGCGGCCCGATCCTCGGTCGCGATTTGCTAATCGGCGGGGTCATCCTCGCGATTATGATCCTGCCGACTGTCACCGCCATCTCGCGGGAGGTCATCCTCGCCGTGCCGGACACCCAGCGTGAGGGGATGATCGCCCTGGGCGCCACGAAGTGGGAGACTATCAAGGGAGCGGTGCTCCCGTACGCGCGGGCCGGCGTCGTCGGTGCGTTGGTGCTGGGCCTGGCCCGTGCCCTGGGGGAGACCATGGCCGTGACGATGGTGATCGGCAATAGCTCCACGGCGATCACCGGTTCTCTCTTCACCCCCGGCTACACTATGGCGAGCGCCATCGCCAACCAGTTCAACGAGGCCGACTCGGAGATGTACTTCAGCGCCATCGTCGAGGTTGCCCTGGTCCTGCTGCTAGTGGCGACGGTCGTGAACATCGCGGCGCGGCTTCTCGTCTGGAGCGTCTCCAAGGGCCCTTCCGGTTCGGTGAGGGCGTGAGCAGGCTTGGGCAAGGGAGACAGACGATGGAGCTGAACGGCACAAGGGGGCGGCTGATCCGGACGGGGATGGGCCTGCACGACTATGACGTCGGGTTCTGGCGCAGGCGCCTCGTCAACCGGATAGCCACGGGCTTGATCGCGCTCTCCGCCGCCGTCGGCGTGGCCGTGCTGCTGATCATTCTGGTTTACGTCGCGGTGCAGGGTGCCCCCGCCCTCAATCTGGCGTTCTTCACCGAGCGGCCCCTGCCATTCGGCGAGGTGGGTGGCGGGGTGGCGCCCGCGATCCTGGGCACGCTTTACATGTTGATCGTGGCGGCGGTGCTGGGTGTGCCGGTAGGCGTGGGCACCGGCATCTACCTGTCCGAGTATGGCACTGGGCGTTTCGCCACCAGCGTGCGGTTTGTGATTGACCTCGTCGCCGGCCTGCCGTCCATCGTCGTCGGCGTGTTCGTGTGGGCGCTCCTGGTGCGCCACGTGGTCGGCGGCTTCTCCGGCCTGGCCGGGTCGGTGGCATTGGCGATAATCATGGTGCCGATCATCTCCCGCACGGTGGAAGAGGTGCTGCGGCTGGTGCCCGACTCGCTGCGCGAGGCCTCGCTTGCCCTGGGCGTGCCCCGCTGGCGCACGATACTGCGTGTCGTCCTGCCGACGGCGCGGGCCGGGGTGGTGACGGGGGTCGTGCTCGCGATGGCCCGGGCGGGCGGAGAGACGGCGCCGCTCCTGCTGACCGCCCTGGGAAACCAGTTCTTCAATCTGAACATAATGGGCCCGATGGCCTCGCTGCCCGTCCAGATCTACAACTACGCCAGTTCCCCGTTTGACGACTGGCACACGAAGGCCTGGGGCGGGGCGCTGGTTCTCATCGGCACGATAGGCATCCTCAGCCTCGTCACACGTCTGGTCACCCGCGGTCAGATCAAGCGATGAGGCGGTGGGGATCAAGGAGAAACGAGAGATGCGAACGATGGAGAAACCGTCCGTAGCCCGCCTAGCCGAAGAGGTGGCGGCGCGAGAGCAAGCACGGATCGAGCACCAGGCGCCGGGCATGCGGGTGGAGAAGCTGAGCGCCTGGTACGGGCACACGTTGGCCATCCGCGATGTCACGATGGAGGTCGTCCCGCAGGCGGTCACCGCCATCATCGGCCCATCCGGCTGCGGCAAGTCGACCCTCATCCGCTGCCTGAACCGCATGCACGAGGTGGTGCGAGAGGCCAGGGTGAAGGGGCACGTGTACCTGGGCGATAATGACATCTACGACCCGACGGTCGACCCCGTGCGGGTGCGGCGGCTGATCGGCATGGTCTTCCAGAAGCCGAACCCCTTCCCGATGATGTCGATCTACGACAACGTCCTCGCCGGGATGAAGCTGAACGGCCTGGCCCGGCGGGGGGACCTCGACGAGGTGGTGGAGCGCAGCCTGCGGGCCGCCGCCCTCTGGGACGAGGTGAAAGACAAGCTCACCGTCTCCGGGGCGTCGCTTTCCGGCGGCCAGCAGCAGCGCCTCTGCATCGCCCGGGCAATTGCCAT
>JAJZQK010000405.1 GCA_021847625.1 Chloroflexota bacterium | reverse complement strand
GGCAATGATCGACGTGCCTGTCAGAAGGAGAACGAAGGGCCGGAACCGGTCAAGGAAGAGGCCCATGGGCAGGTCCAGCACGACGCGGGCAAAGTTGAATGCCGAGATGGTCAACGCCACCTCGGCCGTGGAAACGCCGAAAGTCTCTTTGATTTCAGGCAGCACCGGCGCCATGATGCCCATGCCCAGCTGCATAAAGAAGGCCAGTAAGTAGAGCGCGACCTCCTGCTGGTTAAAGGCACCGCGGGGCAGGCCAACGTGCAGACGACTCATTTGCAGGGCATTCTAGTCCTACGGCGGGAAAAAGGGAAGCGCAAGTAACGGGCCTGCCCTACCCGAGACCACAGCGTGGACGTGTGCCGGCCCCTTGCTGGCGCTTGGCAGGAAAACCTGGCATAATTAAACGGTCGAAAAAACCGCGGGCCAGGAGGCAAATCGTGACATCGAGCAGCGGCGACGCTGCCAGGCGGCGCAAGGTCCTTATCGTCGACGCCGCGGAGACGCTGGCGACCCGGCTGGGAAGCGAACTCGAATCCGCAGGCTACCAAGCGTACCTAGTGCGCACTACCCCCGAGATGATCGAAACTGCGCGGGCCGAACAACCGGACCTCGTTCTGCTCGCCCTCACGAAGACCGATGCCGAAGGCCTGGCCCCCTTGCGCGAGCTGCGGGCGCTGTCCGACGTGCCCGCCATCGTCGTCGCCGACGAACACCGGGAGGGCGACTGTCTCTCCTGCTTCGAGCTGGGCGCCGACGATTATGTGCCGGCCACCCGCGGCGCGGAGCAGCTGCTCGGGGACGTCGAAACCGCGCTGGCTCGGGCCGAGATCCCCCCTCCCCGGAGCGAGACCGTCGCCCGCCTGGGCGAAGGGGTCGAGGTCGACTTCGGCAACAGCAACCTGTATGCCCGCCAACGACACACCAAGCTGCGCCCCGTCGAGTGCCGCCTGCTGTACCATCTGGTGCACAACGCCGACAAGGAGCTCCCCTCCGCCATGCTGCTGGCCAAAGTCTGGGGCGCCGCCTACCGGGATGCGCCGCAGTTCTTGCGCCAGCACATCACCTACCTGCGGCAGAGGATCGAGGCCGACCCGGCCAACCCTCGCCGCATCCTCGACGTCGGCGAGGGAGCCTATCTGTTTCGCTCCTTCTGAGCGCCCGGTGCCGTTTCGCACCCTAGGCAGGCAGGCCGGGTTGCCGCGGTCTGCCGCTCCTTAGTATAATAGGCCGGTAAAGTCGAACCGGAGCGTGCTCGCGGTCTATGTACCTCTCTCACCTCTCCTTGGAAAACTTCCGAAATTACGCCCGACTGGAGTTGGACCTTCCCCCGGGCACTGTCGTGCTGCTTGGCCGCAACGCCCAGGGTAAGACCAACCTCCTCGAGGCAATATATTACCTGGCAACGAGCAAGTCGTTCCGGGCGACGAATGATCGCGAGATCGTCAATTGGCTCGCCCTGGAGGAAGACCAGGCCGTCGCCAGGCTCGTCGGCCGCTGCCAAAGAGAGAAGGGCCCCGTCGAGGTCGAGATCGCCGTGAGGGCCGCCCGGACCGACAACGGCGCCGACGATTTGCCGACGGTCAACGCCAAGCGGATCCGCGTCAACAAGACAGCGCGCCGGGCGATCGACCTGATCGGCCAGGTCAACGTGGTGATGTTCACGCCGCAGGACATCGAGCTGGTCAGCGGCGCGCCCCTCCTGCGGCGGCGCTACATCGACGTCACTATCTCCCAGGTCGACCCGCAGTACTGCCGCACGCTCGCCCATTTCAATAGGGTCGTCGGGCAGCGCAATCACCTGCTGCGGCGAATCCGCGACCGCCATGCCCGCAATGATCAGATTCAGTTCTGGGACGAGGAGCTGGTCAAGGCCGGCACCACCATCACCGTCCAGCGGCGGCAGGCGCTGGAGGAACTGAGCGAACTGGCCGAGGTCTACCACCGCCAGTTGACGGGCACGGGGGAGCGCCTGCGCATAGTCTACCGCCCCAGCATCGATCTGGACCGCTACCTGGGCAACGCCGTCGACCTGATGGCCGACCCGAGCGCGGCTGTTAGCAGAGGCTTTCAAGAGCAGCTGCGCCGCCTGCAGGCGCGGGAGATAGCCATGGGGATGTCCCTGCTCGGCCCCCACCGCGACGACCTGCAGTTCCTGATCGACCAGGTCAACGTCAACTCCTACGGTTCGCGCGGCCAACAGCGCACCGTCTCGCTGTCCCTGAAGCTGGCCGAGAGCTCCTTCCTCAACCACCACACGGGCGAGAAGCCGATTCTCTTACTGGACGACATTCTGTCGGAGCTGGACGAGCCCCGCCGCCGGTTCGTCGTGGAGACGATCAAGAACGGCCAGCAGGTGCTCGTCACCGGCACCGACTTGCACGCCTTCCCCAGGAGTTTCCTTGAGCAAGTGGCCTTGCTGGCGGTCGAGAACGGCGCCGTCAGCGACCTCGTGCTGAGCGGCGACGAGGCAGTACCACGTTAGCTGGCCTTCACGCTCTTGCTCAAGTCTCGCAGGCGGAGCAACTCCGGTAACGCGGCCCGGGCCGCTTCCTCGCCCGCTTCGATGCAGGCCGCTCCCCGGTTGAACTGGTCCGTCCGCACGCCCCCACCCTCGGCCTGATCAGCACCGACGGCGGTGTTTGGGCGAGCTTCAAGCGGGCGATCTCCGCGGCCTGGATCTCCGAAGCCTTGACCATCAGGTCCAGCAGGCGCTCGCGGCCGAGGAGGCGCAGCAGAACCGTCGACGAGGCGAGCGGCCTCGGTATGAAGCCCAGAGGCGACGTGGTCAGGGCGCGTTGACAAGGCTTGTTTACCGTGCTACGCTCAGCAACGTCGAATGCTCGAACGAGCGCCCCGATGTCTTGCGGATGATCCGGCAACAGGCCCGTCCCCCGAGGTACATCTTCTTCGAGCCCCGGGGACCGCCCGTCCGCTGCCGAGAACTTCTCTTAGTTGGTGAGACGAAATGAAAGCAGCTGTTCTCCATAAGGCCCACGACCTGCGCATTCAGGAAGTCCCTAAGCCCACGATAGGCCCTGCCGAGGTATTAGTCAAGATCAAGGCGGTAGGGATCTGCGGCTCCGACATGCACCTCTTCCACGAGGGAAGCATCGGCAACACCGTCCTCGCCCAGCCGCTCGTGCTGGGTCACGAAGCGGCCGGGGAGGTCGTCGAGGTCGGCCAGGAGGTCTCCTCGTTCAGCGTAGGCGACCGCGTCGCCCTCGAACCAGGCGTGCCCTGCCGCCAGTGCGCTTACTGCAAACGGGGCGAGTACCACCTCTGCCCCTCCGTGCAGTTCCACGGCGTCCCGTCCGCCGACGGCTTCTTCGCCGAATACGTGGCGATGCCGTCCGACTTCGTCTTCCGGCTGCCCGATAGCCTGGACTTCGTCCAGGGCGCGATGCTCGAGCCCTTCGCCGTCGGCCTCCAGGCCGCCACGGAAGGGGCGATTAAGCCCGGCGAGTCGGTGGCGATCCTGGGCTCTGGACCGATCGGCTTGTCCACGCTGCAGGCGGTCACGGTGCGCGGCGCTACCAACACGATGGTCGTCGACGTCGTCGACAAGCGGCTCAAGATGGCGGCGGAGCTGGGCGCCCAGCACACCATCAACGCGACCAAGGTGGATGTGGTGGCGGAGATTGCCCGCCTCACCGACGGGCTGGGCGCCGATGTGGTATTCGAGACGGCCGGGGCCGTGCCCACGACGCAGCAGAGCGTGCAGGCGGTTAGGCGAGGCGGCACGGTGGTGATGGTCGGCGTGGCGAGCCAGGCCAACATCGCCCTCGACGTCGTCCGCATCGTGCGCTCGCGCCTTAACGTCAAGGGATGCTTCCGTTATGTCAATCAATACCCCACGGCCATTGCCCTCGCCAAGGCGGGCAAGGTCGACCTCACCTCGGCCGTCACGCACACCTTCTCGCTCGACGAGCTGCCCGAGGCCCTCGATTTCTGCATCAAGAACAAGGACGTCGCTATCAAGAGCGTCGTCACGTTCTAGGCCGAGGCCGAAATCGCAACCGCGTGGTGGGCCGGTTCTACCTTCGGCCCACCACAGCCATGACGGCAAGCACGGCAGGCGCCTGGCCGTAGGAGCTACCGGCGGCCGCCCTATTGGTGCCAAGGCAAGGATCGTCCCATTGCCAGGAAGCCGCCGGGCGCGGGTTCCCTCGCCCTTCCAGGGAGAGGGTCAGGGTGAGGGTCGCCCTCTGGGCGAACGGGCGCTCGCCCGGGGGTGAACCCCCGGGCTAAGACAACAAAGCCCTCCCGCGGGAGGGCTCCCCCGTCCCCAGCCCCTGCCCTTCCTGGTCAGGCGTCGTCTGCCAATCCAGGCCCGTCCCCAGCCCGCCTTGGCGGGCTTCGTTGGCTGAGCCCGGCGCATTTATGC
>JAJZQK010000404.1 GCA_021847625.1 Chloroflexota bacterium | reverse complement strand
GTAAGAATGCCGGAAGTGGCAGGCGAAGCCATCCGGTTACTGTTCTTACATTGCTCTTACAGCTTTCCTACGCGGCTCCGACCCACGGGGCCGTATAAATAGGCTTGGGCAAAGTCGAGCCTGTACCCCAAGAATCTGCGTCATACGAGGGCTGTCTGTGAGCCGGGGCGACGACGGCGTTCTACGCTGTGCGAACTGCGACATCGTCATCGAATGGGGACCAACCATCGTAGCCGGGCAGGCTTATTGCTGCATAGGTTGCGCCCGCGGCGGCCCGTGTTGCTGTGACTACTCGCAGCTGCCCAGCGCGCCGACCGTCCTCGAGAAGATACCCGAGGGTATGGGCACTATCTCGACGGCAAGATACGCGAGGAGGTAAGAGACAGAATGGCCACGAACCTGCGCCCCCTGGGAGACAGGGTGCTCATCCGGCCCAAGGCCCGCGAAGAGATGACCAAGAGCGGCATCGTCCTTCCCGACACGGCTAAGGAGAAGCCTCAGGAGGGCGAGATCCTGGCGGTAGGCACCGGCCGGCTGCTTGAGTCCGGCGAGCGCGTGCCGATGGAGGTCAAGGTCGGAGACTCCATCCTCTATTCCAAGTACGCCGGCACCGAGGTGAAGCTCGATGGCGAGGATCACCTCATTCTGCGCGAGTCCGACATCCTAGCCATCCTGCCTTAGGGCGGGTGGCAGAAGAAAGGCAAGGAGGATAGCTAAGATATGGCCAAGCAACTCGTCTTCGGCGAGGATGCCCGGCGTTCCCTCAAGAAGGGCGTCGACGCGGTCGCTGAAGCGGTCAAGACGACCCTCGGACCCAAGGGCCGCAACGTCGCCCTGGACAAGAAGTATGGCGCCCCCACTGTGACCCACGATGGCGTCACCGTCGCCAAGGAGATCGAACTCAAAGAGCCCTTCGAGAACATGGGCGCCCAGCTGCTGAAGCAGGCCGCCACCAAGACCAACGACGTGGCCGGCGATGGCACCACCACCGCCACCGTTCTAGCCCAGGCCATCATCACCGAGGGCCTGCGCAACGTCGCCGCCGGCGCCAACCCCATGCTGATCAAGCAGGGCCTGGACCAGGCGACCGAGAAGGTCGTCGCCGCTATCAGGTCCATGGCCACCTCGGTCAACGGCAAGGAAGACATCGCCCACGTCGCCGCCATCTCCGCCGCCGACCCCGAGATCGGCAACCTGATCGCCGAGGTCATGGACAAGGTCGGCAAGGACGGCGTCATCACCGTCGAGGAGTCCAAGGGCCTGCAGTTCGAGACGGACTACGTCGAGGGCATGCAGTTCGACCGCGGCTACATCTCGGCCTACTTCGTCACCAACACCGAGCGCATGGAGGCGGTCCTCGAAGAGCCCTACATCCTAATCACCGACAAGAAGATCTCCGCCATCGCCGACATCCTGCCGCTGCTCGAGTCGCTGCTGCAGACCGGCAAGAAGGACCTCGTGATCGTGGCCGAGGACGTGGACGGCGAGGCTCTGGCCACCATGGTGGTTAACAAGCTGCGCGGCACGCTCAACGTGCTCGGCGTCAAGGCCCCCGGCTTCGGCGACCGCCGCAAGGACATGCTGCGCGACCTGGCGGTCCTCACCGGCGGCACCGTGATCACCGAGGAGATGGGCCGCAGGCTGGATTCGGCCACGACCCAGGACCTCGGCCAGGCCCGCCGCGTGACCGCGGATAAGGACAACACCACGGTTATCGAGGGCAAGGGCGACAACCAGGCCATCCAGGACCGCATCCGCCAGATCAAGGCCCAGATCGGCGAGACGACCTCCGATTACGACCGCGAGAAGCTGCAGGAGCGCCTGGCCAAGCTCTCCGGCGGCGTCGCCGTCATCAAGGTCGGCGCCGCCACCGAGGTGGAGTTGAAGGAGAAGAAGCACCGCGTCGAGGATGCCCTCTCCGCC
This sequence comes from Chloroflexota bacterium, assembly GCA_021847625.1. Next base: position 2,461 of record JAJZQK010000404.1, on the reverse strand, counting down.
ACCCGCGCGGCCGTCGAGGAAGGCATCGTACCCGGCGGTGGCGTGGCTCTGATCAACGCCGCCAGTGCTTTGGACAACATGTCCCTCACCGGCGACCAAGCCACCGGCGTCGCCATCCTGCGCCGGGCGCTCGAGGAGCCCATGCGCATGATCGTCGCTAACGCCGGCCGCGACGGCTCGGTCGTGGTGGAGATGGTGAGCCGCCAGGCCAAGGAGAAGAACGACAAGAACATCGGCTACGACGTGCTCGGCAACGACTACGCGGACATGCTGGAGAGGGGCATCATCGACCCGGCCAAGGTCACCCGCTCCGCCGTGGAGAACGCCTCCAGCGTGGCGGGTATGATCCTCACCACCGAGGCGCTGGTGACCGACATCCCCGAGAAGGCCCAGGCGGCCCCGCCGCCGATGCCCGAGTACTAGGCTTGTTGCTGGGGGAGGGGGCAGCTGTCCCCTCCCGACCTCACCACAGAAGCGCGGGCGGGGCCAGTGCCCCGCCCGCGCTTCCATTCAGATCCTATAACCCCAAGGCCTGCTGTCCGAACAAGATCCCCATTGCCCGCCAGTACGCCGGCAACGGGCCTCGTCGTAGGGGTGAAGCTTGTCTCGTCGTAGGGGCGAGGCTTGCCTCGCCCGCAACAAACGTGAACAGGGTCTCGCCAACGGAACAAGCATCGGCCCACGTGGCCTAGGGCCATCCTAGAAGGTCAGCGATCACGGCCAGGGTTCTCTCGGTCGAGAAGCCAGCGCAAGGGGTTGTCTTGGATGTAGTGCCGCGCCCGGTCAAGGTCGGCCTCGTCGCGGACGACGTGCTCGTAGAACCCGCGCTGCCAGAGGGGCGCGCCACACCAACCCAACTCGGCTCTGGCCAGCCTGGTGACCGCGGCCTTGAAGCTACCGACGATGTCGCCCAGCCGGGGTCCGCAACCTAGCGACGCCATCTTAGTCCAGAGCTCGGATTCCAGGACCTCTTGTACCCGACAGGCCAGTCGGCAACTCCAGGTAGGGGCGAGGCTTGCCTCGCCCGTGCTTCGGGCGGAATAGGAGAGGCACCGCTGGTCCAGGGCGCTCTCGCTTCTCGCCAATTCTCAGCGCCGCCAGTTAGCCAGACGATGCCGTGAAGGTGGTTCGGCATAACCACGAAGGCGTCCAAGGCCAGATCGGGCCAGTGCTTGGCTAAGTCGCGCCAGCTCTCTTCCGCCAGCAAACCCAAGTTGGCGAGAAGCAACTCGCCGGCCTCAATCCGTCCGAAACAGCACTGCCTTCCCGCCGAGCAGATGGTGACGAAGTACGCCCCTGCCTGCCGATAGTCGTATCCCTGCAGCCTGAGGCTGCGTCTGACTGGGTGCGCTTCCGGCATCGTTAGCCTCTACCAACTCACCGTACAGGCATTACGGGCGAGGCAAGCCTCGCCCCTACGAGAAAGGACCCGCTCGCGCCGCTAAGTCAGTCCAGGATCAACCTGTTCCTTTTGAACCGGCCCAGATTGAAGGCCAGGATGCCGGCGTCCAGCGCCACCAGCGCCACGGCCACCACGACGACCAACGAGCCGAAATCGAGGCTCTGGGCAAACTGCACCACGCCCGCCTGCACCGACCGCGGCGCCGCCTGGAGGGCGATGCTCGGCAAGAGAAAGAGCGCCATCAGGGCAAGACTCATCGTCTGCACGGCCTGGCGGACAGACGTAGTGCGCAGCGATACGAGCACGCCCACGCAGGCCACCAGCATGGCGACCAGAAAAGCCATCACCACGATCGCCACCGCCACCGGCAGCGGGTAGAAGATGAACTCGCGCGCCCCGTGGGCCACGTTCACCGTCAACACGCCCAGGGCCAGCATCACCATGGTGATGCCCCAGCCGTAGAGGATGGAGGCGAGCACCTTGCCCAGCAGGATCGCCCGGTCCGAAAGGCGGCTCGCCAGCAGCGTCTCCAGCGTGTGGCGCTCGCGCTCGCCGGCGAAGGAGTCCGCCACCACGCTGGTCACCAGGAACAGCGGCACCCAGAGCCAGACCACCAGCAGCAACGGGTTTTCCAGCCAGGCCCGGCCGCTCTGCAGCGGCAGGAAGACGCCAAACACGCCCACCGTGATCAGCAGGCTCAGCCAGCCCGAGCGCCAGGAGCCCCGTTGGAGGAGGATCTCCTTGAATTCCTTCCAGAGCATCGTGCCGATGTCGCCGATCATTTCTCCTCCTCCATCATCGTCAGGAATGCCTCTTCCAGGCTGGCGCGACCCTTGTGCACCTCTTCCACCTGCGCACCGTTGCTGACCAGGAAGGCGACCAGCGGCGCCAGCTCCTGCTCTCCCCGCAGGTCGAGGGAGAGGCGGCCGTTGCGCACTTCGGCCAGCTGCACTTCGGGCCGGGCCCGCAGCTGCGCCAGCAGCTGCTCGCCGAAGCCGCTGCCCACGATCTCGGCCCGGGGCCCGCCCGCCCGCCCCCGCAGCTCGTCGGGGCTGCCCA
>JAJZQK010000403.1 GCA_021847625.1 Chloroflexota bacterium | reverse complement strand
CCTCCATTTCAGATCGCCGGAACACTACGTCCGTGTCGCCCTCGTGGTAGTGATCTAGAAACAGCCTTTCGACTATTCTGTTGTACCGAGTAACCCTCGCCTGGTTGTTGGCTTCGCCCTCTTCGACCTCCGCCACCGAATCTCCCCTCATAACAATAGAGTTCCTGCTATCCTGGCCATCGAAGCAGGACTACCTCCTCGTTGACCGGCCGCTTAGTAGCGGTAGCTGCACGGGTTCTGAACAGTTCAATTGCCAACACCTCGTAGCCCAAGGACTCGCCAATGTCGGCGAGGAGGTGGCCTGTCCTGATTAGCACGCGGAGGTAGCTCGCCTGATCCCCAACCACATAGGCAAGTCGAGCACCAGGCCGGAGAACCGCCCGCAGTTCTGCCAGATGACGTGCTATCCCACCAAAGTACAACTTGGTGACCCGGTGGTAGAGCCGCTCAAAGCCACTCGTCTTCCCCAGTTCAATTCGGCGAGATTCGATCTGGTCGGCAATCCTCTGGATCTGCGGATACCCAGCAATCCACACATCGTCGTCGTCCCGCTTGTATACGCCGCGGGTATTTGAACGGACCAGGTCCCTCTTAACTTGCCTCAGCTGGCCTTTATCAGTCACGAAGCCGAGAAGCACCGATTCGAGCCTCGTCGTCCTAGTGTAGTCTTTTTCATTCGGGTAGGGCGGCGAGGTGATAACGGCATCGACACAACGGGGACCGAGAACAGTCGAGATGCACCGAGCGTCCGCACGGAGAACGGCCGCCGAACATGCCGGCAGGCCACTCACCTGCCGAAGATCCGTAGCCATTCTCCGCACACCAGCAAGCCACGCCCTAACGACAGGCCCATCCCGCCTACGCCGGAGGCTCGGCTCCACACCTACTTCAGGGCCGAAGTGAAGGTTGCTACAGTCCTTGACTATGGCACGGGCCAGCGCAAGCCTTTCATGTCGAACATACTGCTCGTCGTAGAGGCGCTCGATGCAATCCAGGAGTATGAGAGCTTTGTGCAACGCCAGGTCGCCAATGCTGTCGGTGAGCAGAAGCTCCATCGACTCTGCCGGCAACTTTCGTAGCACTTGTCCACCAGCATCTATCATTTTAGAAGCAGCAGAAGCCACCTCCGTAGCATGCTCGACAAGCCCATCCGGGTCAGGCGTCCAATCAACCTTGACCGCGCTTGCGAACGCCGACATCGGGTGAGCTTCTAGGCCTACGCTAGGTATGCCGAGCTTCCGGCATTCCACCAGTACGGTGCCAGTGCCACAGAACGGATCCAGCACTATGCTCTGAGGGCCCACCGCAAACCGCTCGCAATACTGCCGCACCAGATGCGGGGGAAAAGAGAGCACGAATCTGTACCAGTCGTGCACCGGAGCGTCCGCCCAGAGGACCCGATTTTCATCACGTCTGCTGACGGCAGCCGCTTTCGCATCCTCCGCCTCCTCCCAAAGCCGCGCCTGGAAAATGGGCATACCATTGGCCTCCATCCCACGTCATCCTGCGTCTCACCCAAGAGTATACGGCATTCGGCGCCCAAGCGATAGACTCCGCTACCAACGGGGAGGTAGCCTACCAGTCCGAAACGGCCGTTTTTGTCCTCGGCGGTCAGCCGCAAGGGCGAGGGACGATTCTTCGGGGCTTCGCACCACAGTGTGACAAAGCGCCACTGCCCTACTAGTTTCGCATGCCCGTTTGGGCACCACCAAGGATGAAAGACGGTCGGCCAAGATGTCGCCCGAGCCGGCCGTTCTTCATACTAAATAGTCCGACGTAGTTGTTGCTGCCCGGGTGCTCGCTACCGGGAGGGCCAACGAAGCCTCTGCCGGCATCCCTGTCATCCCCGCGCAAGCGGGGATCCAACGTTATTTGTAGGGGCGAACGGCGTTCGCCCTCTGGCCACGCACTGGCTGGATTCCCGCTTCCGCGGGAATGACGGAACCGGCCGGCCGTGCAGCAAGCATAACGCCGGACTATTTAGCCGGAGAGAGTCAGAAACAGATCGTTCAGCGCCTCGGCCACGGTGGGGTGGGCGAAGACGCCCTCGCGCAGGGTTGTGTAGGGCAGGTGGCCCAGCATCGCCATCTGCAAGATGGCCACTATCTCGCCCCCGTCGACGCTCAGCACGGCCGCGCCCAGGATCAGGCCGCTGTCGGCGTCGACGACGGCCTTCAGCAGGCCCCGCGTCTCGCCGGTCTCGACGGCACGCGCCACCTGGCTCATCGGCAGCCTGGCTACGCGGATGCGCCGCCCCTGGGCCCGTGCCTCCTTCTCCGTCAGGCCGACGCGGCCCAGATGGGGATCGAGGAACATTACATAAGGCGTCAGGCGGCTGCAAACGGTCGCCCGGCCGCCCTCCAGCAGGTTCGTGCGCATCACCCGGTAGTCGTCGTAGGAGACGTGGGTGAAGGCGGGACCGCCGTTGATCTCGCCCAGGGCGTAGATGCCGGGGACGTTCGTCTCCAATTTCTCGTTCACCCGCACGTAGCCGCGGGCGTCCGTCGCCACGCCGGCCGCCGGCAGGTTCAGGCGGTCACTGTTGGGGACGCGCCCGACGGCCACCAGCAAATGCGAGCCCACGCTCGTTCGTTCTCCGGCGGGCGTGTGCACGGAAAGGCGGATTTCGCCGCGGCCGTCTCGGGCCACGCCCGTGACGGCCGCTCCCAGCAGCACCTCGACGCCGTCCTCGTGGAGGATGTCGGTAATCGCCTGGGCCACGTCGGCGTCCTCGTGGGGGAGGAGCTGCGGCCCTCGTTCGAGGACCGTCACCGCGCTGCCGAAGCGGCGGAACATCTGGGCGAACTCCAGCCCGATGTACCCGCCGCCCAGCACGAGCAGATGGCTGGGCACCTCGACGAGGTCCATGATCGAGGTCGAGTCCAGATGGGACACCTGGTCGAGGCCGGGGATGGGAGGGCTGACGGGCCTGGCCCCGGCGTTGATGAAGACGCGCTCGGCGGTTAGGTAGCGAGGCCGGTCGCCGTTCAGCCGCACCGCCACCGTCGAGCGGTCGACGAAGCTGGCCTCGCCCGGCAGCAGGTCGACGCCCTCCGGACCCTGGATCCGGCGCTTGCGGCCCTGGCGGAAGTACTCCACCACCCGGCGCTTGCGCTCACGCACCTCGGCCATGTTCACGCTGACGGGCCCCGTGTGGACCCCGTACTCGGCGGCACGGCGGGCGAGGTAGGCCACGCGGGCACTGGCGATCATCGTCTTCGAGGGCGTGCAGCCGATGTTGACGCAGGTGCCGCCCACCTCGCCGGCCTCCACGAGGGCCGTCTTCCAGCCCGCCTTGGCCAGCGTGGTCGACAGCGGCACTCCCGCCTGGCCGGCGCCAAGGATGACAGCGTCATAGCGCTCGCTTCTCTTCATGGTCACATCCCCCCATTCGCGTCCAAAGCCCCGGTGCGCCCGGTCTTTGCTTGAGTCAACTGCAAGAACGCTGCCGCGGGATGGTGCAAGCGAGTTCGCCGGCCTTCGGCGGGGGAGGGTTGGCGGGGGAAAGGGTTACCAACGAAGCATGGGGGCGGACCGTCGGAAGCAGCCTTTAGCGGCTTGGTTAGGCTACCAGGTTTAGCAACGCGGTTATCGGCTATCTACGCGCCGGCACTCTGCGTTCGAGCTGGCCAACTTCTTGTAGGCGGGGGATGTCGAGCACGCGCAGGTGCTTACGCCTGATCTCGACCAGGCCTTCGCCCTCCAGCTCACCGAGTAGACGGGTGGCAAAGGGCCTCGTCACGCCGACTAGGTCGGCGATGTCCTCCTGGGTGGGAAACGGCTCGACGACGACGTGACCGCCTTCCGGCCGGCCCATCTCCACGGCCGAGCGCAGGATCAGCTGGGCCAGCCGCGCCGACGCCGACAGGACGGAGAAGTTCTCGGTTTGATTCGTGAACTGCAAGAGGCGACCGGCGAGCAGCTTCAGCACCGCCCGCTCGAAGGTAACGTCGTCGAGTAGCTGGGAGAAACGACGAACGTCCAACGTCCAGATTGTAGCAGGGGTAAGCGTGACGGCGGATATGAAATGCGTAATACCCGTGCAAGCCTCCGCCAGGGCGATCGGCTCGCCCGGGAAGACGGGCGCCGCACCGTACGAGTGCCCGTCCGGCGTGCACCCGCAGGTCTTGAGCAGTCCGCTGGCCACCGCGTAGACGGCCCGTACCTCGTCGCCGACCCCATAGATGGCCCTGTGGGCGGGCCAATGGGACAGCGTGGCATGGCTTTCGATGGCTTGGTACACGCAGCGGCGAGCCTCGATCGAGGCGAGGGGTAGACGCAAGTAGGGCCGACTATCGATAGTGACCATCGCGTTCGCTCCTGTGACCAGTTACCGCCAAGGGCCATACGCGGCGAATTGTATACTAGTAGACAGACAGGCAGTCTCGTAG
>JAJZQK010000402.1 GCA_021847625.1 Chloroflexota bacterium | reverse complement strand
CCCGGAAGGCGCTCCCGCCCCGGATGCCAGCAAGTTGGTGAGCTCGCTGCAGCCCGCCAGGGCCAGGCCCGACGCCAGGGCGGCCGTCAGAAACGCTCTGCTCACGAATTTCACCATTTCGTCATCCTCGCCTGGCCCCTATGCTACACCATCTGGCCTCCTCCGTCCCCCTCCCAGATCAAGATCTTCTGCTAGTTCACGAGGCCCACCCCCAGGGGGGCTCCGGTTTGCGGATCGTAGATGGCGATCAGCTGCTTGAAGGGCGGGTGGACGGAGGCGCCATCCTGGTAGATGTTCTGGAAGGCCCCGTGCGCGCTCTTGAAGACGACCTGGGTAGCGGCGGCGTACACCGAGCCGACGAAGCGCCCCTGCGCCTTGAGCGCCCCGAGCGTCGTCACCACCGTGCGGCCCGCATCCTCGCCCTGCGAATGGCCGGTGGAGTAGTTCTGGATGTTCCGGCGGAAATCCGCATTGATGGTCTGCATCGCGGCCGAACTCACCCCGCCGAGGCCCTGGACGTGGAACCCCGGATGCAGCACGACGTCGTGGAGCAGCACCTGCGCCGGCGGCGGCGCCACCTGCGCACTCGACAGTTGCCCGAGCTGCTTGCCCGACTGCGCCGCCTGCGAGCACCCCGCCAGCGCCATGCCCGCGAGCCCGAGGCCGAGAATCGTCTGCTTGTTCATCGTCATCTTCTCTCCGCTACTCGCTAGGGGCACGAGAGGGTGCTCTCGTAGACGCCGTTCCCGTTGGCCGCGTCGCCCCAGACGTCCCAGGTCGGGGTGTTGCCCCAGTTGTACGTGCCGTCGGCAGGGATGAAATCCCAGTCATAGTTGGAGGAGTCCTGGTACTGCCAGCTCCACTGATCGTTCGCCGAGTAGCCGTTGGGGCAACCGCCCCAGCCGTCGGCTCCCACCGAGGCCTGGTCGAAGCCCGGGCTGCTGGCGTAGGCGTTGTTCGCGTCCACGGCCCAGCTCTGGTTCCTGCTCTTGTTGTACCAGTAGAAGTACCAGGAGTTGCCGCTGATGTGCGTGAACAGGGAGTCGAGGGTATCGCCCGTCGTGAAGTAGTTGTTGGCGTAGTAGTAGGTGTAGCTACCGGTCTGGTCGCTGATCTCGTAGGCGAGGTCGTGGTTGCCGGTGCCGTTGTAGATCAACCAGCCCACACCGTTGTAGTAGTTGGAGTTCGTGTTGAAGTAGCCGCGGACGTGGGTGAATGATACGACGCCGCTCCCGACGTCGCCCCCGGGGCCGTAGGTCCAGAACTGGAGCCCGTCGGCGTTCGAGAGTGCGCTCACCCAGGAGGAGAAGGTGTGAGCCCCGGCTCCCGACGCCAGGGCAGGTCCGGCAGCGAGGGCCAGCGTCACTCCTGCAAGAGTCGCGATCAGTCCCAGTCGCTTCTTCGTCGAACCGCGCTCCATCTGCTTCGCCTCCACCTTTCCGCATCCTTGACCGGTGCCCATCCCGCTTTCCGGTCCCATCCCCACCGTTGATTTATGCTTGCTTCACTCTGTGTTCCCGGTCTTGCCCCATGGCTAACTTCCTTGTTCGTCAAAAGTGCATTCAGTGTTTATTGTCGCTTCACGCCGACGGATTTTCGGTTGCCGGCTCCCGAGGGTCTCGTTCCCACGGAATGTGACGCAAAGATGAACTCCTGGCTGCGGCGTTTTGAATCAGCCGAGGGTTAGAAGCTCGTCCGTATCGACGTAGATCGTGGAGCCGGGTGGAGGTATCAGAGGGGTGAGTCACGGCTAGAGATGGGAGATGTGCGCATGGCGTCGCTTGCCGTCATGATCGGGCTACTGGTCGTCCTGGCGCTTGCCCTGGCTTATGCCGGCCAGAGTTACTGGGCGTGGGTTGCCCCCGTCGGCATCGGCCTTGCCGGATGGGGTGAGCGCGCCGCCTGGATGAACGTCGGACTCTGGATCGCCTGGGCGGTCTTCCTGGCCGTGGCGACGGTGTTCGGATTCAAACCCCTGCGCCAAAGGCTCATCGGCTCGCGCCTGATGGCTCTCATGGGTCGGGTGCTGCCGCGGATGAGTGCCACCGAGCGCGCCGCCCTCGAAGCTGGAACGGTCTGGTGGGATGCCGATCTCTTCTCCGGAGATCCGAGGTGGCGGACCCTCCTGGACTTCAAGCCTCAGGCCCTCGACGAAGCCGAACGCGCGTTCCTCGCGGGCCCCGTAGAAGAACTCTGCGCAAAGATCGACGACTGGCAGATCGACCAGGATCGCGACCTTCCGCCTCAGGTCTGGGATTTCCTCAAGAAGAACCGCTTCTTCGGGCTCATCATTCCGCAAGAGTATGGTGGCCTCGGCTTCTCGGCGGCGGCGACTTCCGCCGTCATCCTCAAGATCTCCAGCCGGAGCAGCACCGTAGGATCCACCGTGATGGTACCCAACTCGCTGGGCCCGGCCGAGCTCCTGTTGCATTACGGCACCCAGGAGCAGAAGACCTACTATCTGCCTCGCCTGGCGACAGGGGAGGAGATCCCGTGCTTCGCCCTCACCGAGCCCAGTGCCGGATCGGACGCCGCCAGCGGCAAGAGCAAGGGCATCGTCTGCAAGGGGCCGTGGCAGGGCGAAGAAGTCCTGGGCATGCGCCTGACCTTCGACAAGCGCTACATCACCCTGTCTCCGATCGCCACCCTGATCGGCCTGGCCTTCCACCTTTACGACCCCGACCACCTCCTCGGGGACACCGAGGATGTCGGCATCACCTGCGCCCTGGTTCCTAGCGACTTGCCCGGGATCCGGATCGGTCTTCGCCATGACCCGCTCATGAACCACTTCCTCAACGGGCCGATCCAGGGCGAGGACCTCTTCGTGCCACTTGCTGCCATCATCGGCGGCGCAGGGATGGCGGGCCAGGGCTGGCGGATGCTGATGCAATCCCTGGCCGCGGGCCGCGGCATCTCGCTGCCGGCGTCGGCCTGCGCCGCCGCGCAGGTGGCGGTGCGCTACGTGGGCGCCTACGCCACCGTACGCGAGCAGTTCGGGATGCCCATCGGCCGGTTCGAGGGCATCGAGGAGCCCCTGGCTCGCATCGGAGGCCTGTGCTACGTGATGAATGCGGCGCGGACGCTCACCACGGCGGCCGTAGACGCGGGCGAGAAGCCGGCCGTGCTGTCGGCAATCGTCAAGCGCTATCTGACCGAGGCCCAGCGCACGCTGCTGAACGATGCGATGGACATCCTCGGCGGCGCCGCCATCAGTCGCGGTCCCCGAAACGTGATCGCCCGCGCTTACCAGGGCACGCCGATCAGCATCACGGTCGAGGGCGCCAACATCCTGACGCGCTCCCTCATCGTCTTTGGCCAGGGGGCCATCCGCTGCCATCCCTTCGTCCAGAAGGAGATGCAGGCCGTTGCCGGGCGCGACGTGCCCGGATTCGACACGGCCGTCTTTGGCCATCTCGGCTTTTTCTCCAAGAACATGGCACGGGCGTTCGTCGGCGGACTGACGGGAGGTGCCTGGATGCGCCCGCCGGTCGGCGATGCCGAGCTCTCGAGCTATCTGGGCCACCTGACGAGACTGGCCACAGGATTCGCGCTGGCCTCGGACTTCGCCTTGGGAACGCTGGGTGGCACCCTCAAACGCTCGGAAAAGCTGTCCGGGCGCCTGGCGGATGCGCTGGCCTGGCTCTACATCGGCTCGGCGACGGCAAAGCGCTTCCACGACGAGGGCAGGGCCGAACGCGATCGCAAGTTCCTGCGCTGGGGCATGGAGCACGCCCTCTTCGAGATCCAAAAGGCCCTGACCGGCCTCATCGACAACCTGCCCAACCGTATGGCGGCGCGCCTGCTGGGATTCTTGATCTTCCCGTTCGGCACCGCCTACAAGGGGCCTGACGATCGCCTCGGAAGCGAGGTCGCGCAGTCGCTCCTCGAGGACCACGACGAGCGCCTGGTGCTCTCCCGGGATATCTTCAACGCCCCTAACGCTGAGCCCGGTCCAGGCCGACTCGAGGTGGCACTCGACAAGGCGGTCGCGGCAACTGCTGTTCTGGCCGAAATCCGCGAGGCGATCCGGGCGGCCCGGATGGAGCGCAAGCCGATCTCTGACCAGGCGGACCGGGCCCTGGCTGCAGGCATCATCACGGAGGCCCAGTGGCAGATTCTCGAGGATGCGGCCCGGCTCCAGGAAGAGGTGATCCAGGTCGATGCCTTCGACGAACAGAACTTCCCGAACTGCCGCCCTCCCAAGCGGGCGACGCTCCCGCGCTGATCAGCCGTACAGGAAGCGCAGCGCCTTGGGCAACCGGCGACGCCAGGCGCGTTCGTTGTGAGAACCCCGGACGTCCGGCCGCCACATGAAGTGGCGCCCCGCCATGAATCCCTTGCGCACGAGCAACCGGACCATCCAGCGCGCGTGTTCGATATCATGCCCCCGCGCTTCCC
>JAJZQK010000401.1 GCA_021847625.1 Chloroflexota bacterium | reverse complement strand
ATGACGCACTCGGGCGGCTGGCCTCCTGGTACGACCCCGCTACCGACGCCACCACCACGTACGCCTACGACGCCGCCTACAACCTCACGCAGACGGCCGTCGACGGCTCTGTCACGGCAAGCTTCGCCTTCGACGGCGCCGACCGCATCTCGTCTTCGGGCTATGGCTACGACCAGCGCGGCAACATGACCGCCGACCCGACCCACCGCTACCGCTATGACGCGCTCAATCGCCTGACCGCCGTTCTCGACGCCGCGAGCGAGACGACGATCGCGGCCTACACCTACGACTTCGAAAACCGTCGCACGTCGGCTGCGGATGCCTCCGGCACCGTCTACTTCCACTACGACGGCGCGAGCGCAAACGTGATCGCAGAGACCGACGGCGCCGGTGCCACCATCGCCAGCTACGCCTACGACGCAGCCGGCCGCATCCACTCGATGAGCCGGGCCGGCGCCACCTACTACTACCACACCAATGCGCACGGCGACGTGGTGGCGGTGACGAACGCGACGGGCGAGGTCGCAAACACCTACCGCTACGACCCGTGGGGCCGCGTGCTCGAGGCGAACGAGACCGTCCCGAACCCCTACCGCTACGCGAGCTATCGCTACGACGAGAGGGCTGGGCTGTACTACCTGTGGCACCGGTGGTACGACGCGGGGACCATGAGGTTCATGACGAAGGACGTCCACCCGACGCAACGGGCGCGACCGGTCTCGATGAACTCGTATGTGTACTGTGAGGGCGATCCCGTGAATCTGGTTGATCCCACGGGCCTCTCCGCTCGCGCCTGGGTGCAATATGCCGCAGATAGTCTCGTCTTCGTGCTGCGAGTGGCGGCGGTCTTCACTCTAGGTCTCGGTGTGATTCTTGGCGGCAACGCGGGCGTGATTGGAGCAGGAGTTCTTCTGGCGCTTCTTGGAAGGATTGTCGACGCTGGCGCGGACGCGAATTGGGACGCTCAACGATGCGGCAATCGCGCGGTGGGCAACCCCGATTGGGCTGCATACTACATGGCCAAGTACTTCTCGGGGCCACTTGCACCGGCGGTGGGGGCAGCAAGCGACTTCCTTCGCGGTCTACTCGTCGACATTCCAAACAGCATCGATAGGCTTTGGGAGGACGCGGACTGGCTTGAAGAGGAGTGGTGAGGATGGACAAGGGATCTTGGGCACTCCTGGCGCTGACGTCTGCTGGCCTACTGTCTGCAATCGCAGGGGTCTACGCGATTCTTGCGAAGCGCTGGAACCCAGAAGCCGTGATCGGCGTGACAGTAGGCTCACTCTCGCTGGTCTTGGCGGTGGCGCTTCCGGTGATCAACCCGAGAGTCTCCGTTGCGCGGACGCTGCTCAGCATAGCAGGGGCGACAGCCGCTGGTGTACTCGTGACGCTTCTGGCGAGGGTCTTCAACAGAGCGGCCAGTCGCCGACGCTCTGGCTGAGTATGGGCCTCGGGGCAGCCAGCTTGTTGTGTTCAGGAGGGGGACTCTGCCTTTGTGCGCATTCCGGTGAAGCCGATCACCCGTACCGCTGCAAGCCGATCACTCGGAGCAGGCTGAAGCGCACCGAGCGAAGCACCCTCGCGGCGTAGTGAAGCGCGCCGGGTTTGATGGAGGGCTCAGCTTGCGGCTCTTTCCATCTCCTTGCGCTCTCCTTGAGAGTAGTACATCGCCTCCTTCTCTGCTGGCGGAATGTCTCCTATCTCGGTGTGCAGACGGCGCATGTTCCACCAGTCGATGTAGTCCAGCATCGCGATCTCGACCTGCTGCGGCGTTCGCCACGGGCCGCGGCGGTTGATGAGCTCGGTCTTGAACAGCCCGACCGTGGACTCGGCCATGGCGTTGTCGTAGGCGTCCCCCGCCGTACCAACGGATGTCGAGACACCCGCAGCGGCGAGGCGTTCGGTGTAGCGGATCGAGGTGTACTGGCATCCTCTGTCGCTGTGATGCACGAGGTCGGGCAGAAGCCGGCCACGGCGCCAGAAGGCCATCTCAAGCGCCTCCAATGGCATCTCTGTCCGAAGCGAGCTGGATAGCGACCAGCCCACGATGAAGCGGGAGAACACGTCGATGATGAACGCGGCGTAGGACATGCCCGCCCAAGTGGGCACGTAGGAGTAGGGGTCGGACCGGAGCGCCCTGCCGCCTCATCGGTCGGTGGGTTTCTCCGGCCCGCCCTCCGAACCGGACGTGCGACTCTCATCGCATCCGGCTCTCCACAGGATCATGCCGTGCTCGCCCAAGGGGTAGCGATCCGAGCACCGCGATAGCGGTAGCGGACGATGTTGATCTCCCGTGTTCGGAAGAACATCGTGCCTGCGTCGCTGATCTCCCAGTTGGTGAGATAGCGACGTCGGATCGTGGTCCAGTTCAACCTCGGGTGTCGCTTGCGAATCCAAGTCACGATCCGCCAGAAGGCGAAGTGATCGAGGTAGTGAAACGTTCGCGACGACACACCGTGGTGGAAGTAGACACACCAACCCCGCAGCACCGGGTTGATCGGCGCAGCAGGTCGGCGAGCGTTCGATGCCGTTCTCGACGCGTGAGCATCCGCACCTTGTCCACGATTGAGCAGCAAGCGCCTTCTTCGATGGATACGTGTAGACGGCCCTCTTGCCACCTCGACCTCGCTGACGCCTGCGCTGGATGTGCCAGCCCAGAAAGTCGAAGCCCTCGTCTATGTGGCATACCCTCGTCTTGTGCTCGGATAGGCTAAGGCCCATCGGGGAGAGCACGTTTCCGACCTCGCGTCGCAGCGCTTCGGCATCCGCGCGGCTTCCGACGACCATCACCACGAAATCATCCGCGTAGCGGACAAGGCGGTGTACGGCGCCGCCGCGGCGTCTGTGCTTGATGCGCTTCCAGTCCGGTCCGAGCGCTTCCCACTTCACGGCAAAGTGCTCATCAGGGACGGAAAAGGCGATGTTGGCCAGCAGGGGGGACAGGATGCCACCTTGCGGTGTACCGGTGATCGTCTCGCGGGAAACACCCTCTTCAGAGAGGATGCCTGCCTTGAGAAACGCCGTCACGAGCGCAAGGATGCGCTTGTCTTTGATGCGCCGACGCGCCCGCGTCATGAGAGCGGTGTGGTCGATGGCATCGAAGCACGCCGTGATGTCGGCCTCGAACACCCACTCGTAGTTGCGATTGGGCGAGGCGAGGTAGTGAATCTCGGCGATAGCGTCTTGTGCTCGTCTTCTTGGACGGAAGCCGTATGAGCACGGCTTGAAATCCACCTCGAAGATCGGCTCTAACACCAGCTTAAGCGCGGCTTGCACCACTCGGTCGCGAGTCGTGGGAATCCCCAAGCGGCGTACCTTGCCGCCTGTCTTCGGGATTCGCTTCTCCCGCACCGGCGATGGCGCGAACGTACGAGCCTTCAGGTCCTCTCGCAGCTCGGAAAGGAGCCATACCGGGACCCTGACGGTTCGCGGCGCCACCCCATCAACACCTGCAGTGCGCGCGCCCTTGTTGCTCCGGACCCTGCTCCATGCGACGATCAGGAAGCAAGGGTCACAGACGAGGTTGAACAGATCGTCGAATCGGCGGCCAGGATCAACCGCCCATCGGTGCAGCTTCCTTTGCATGGCGAGTACCCGCAGCTCGGCCTCTTTCGGCTCCGGCCACGACGCGCCGGTATTCACCGGCGACCTTCTCGTCTTGCACATGTTGGCTGCGATCCCGCTGGGGTCCTTCGCCGTGCGACCGGCTTTCCCGGTCTCTGACTACTACGACCCCTCCGCCCCGATCCTGCGGCATCAGCTGGCGACGCGCTTTCCCTGCAGCCGCTCAAAGCCCCGACTGCGGCGGGGACCGCCGGACCGGTTCCCACGTTCACTGCCGACCGTTTGACGAGGTTAGGTGCCCAGCTATGCCCCTGCGGCATCGCCACACCTACGCCGCAGTCCTTCAGCGTGGCCTCCTCCTCGACGACATTAACCGAAGCAGGAGTTCCCCGAGTTGCCCGGGTGCGCGCCGCTCCCCAGCCCAGATCCGTCAGGTTCGAGCTGGTGGTCTGCGCTTGAGAGGCTTTCGGACGCTGGTTCCTCACGTACACCTTCCCGTCTTGCTTGCCGGACCCGGGTCATCTGACGGTGCTGACCTGTCCCGTCGTTGTCAGGGCTGCTTGCCACCTGCATGCTGGCCCGTCCCGGCCAAGCCAGGCTGCCCTCAGCTTCTTCCGGCTTGCTGCGACAAGCCAGAGGCGGTGTCCTTTCACCACCGCACGGTCGAACAGCGCCTCGTGGCGCACCAAGTCCGCCACCCAAAGCGGATCGGGACGCTGCGCCTCGAACTGTCGACACACGAGGTCGGCGGAGCGCGGTGCAGCCTCGTCTGGCACCGTCGTACGCACCTTCTTCCCTCTGCGCACACCGCGAAGGCCGAGATCGCGCATGA
>JAJZQK010000400.1 GCA_021847625.1 Chloroflexota bacterium | reverse complement strand
CCGGCGGTAGGGGATGCCGCCGGCCTCGCTTGGGATGGACGATGTGTCTGGCCTGTCCCTATCCCATCCAGTGGGGGTTCCAGTGGGTGCTGTCGAAGATCTGGGTCGACTTGAAGAGCTCGTAGCGGCCGCGCACGGCCAGCTTGGCGGTGCGGTCGCGCAGCGCGGCGACCTCAGCCTCGCTCAGGGGGCGGAAGGTCCGCGCCGCCTCCAGGGCCTGCTCCAGGATCGGCAGCGTGTCGCAGCCGGTGATCACCACCGACACCGGCAGGTTCATGGCGTAGTGGAGGCACCCGATGGGGCTGACGGCCCTGCTGAGGAGGATCAGGTAGTTGCCCATCGGCTTCATGCCCAGCGGGCCGATGTTGTGCTCCTGCAGCACCGGCAGCACGTTCTTCTCGAAGGAGCGGTAATGGTGGTCCATGACGTTCAGGGGCATCTGCACCGTATCCGGCGTGAAGCCGTGTTCCAGGCAGGCGTTCAGCATCCGCAGGTGCAGATCCGGGTCCTTATGCCCGGTGAAGCCGATGTAGCGCGTCTTGCCGGCCTTCTTCGCCTCCATGAAGGCCTCGAAGGCGCCGCCCGGGGCGAAGATCCGGTCCGGGTCCTCCAGACGGATGATCTCGTGGAACTGCAGGAGGTCGACGTGGTCCACCTGCAGGCGGCGCAGGGACTCGTCGATCTGCTGGCTGGCGGCCTCCTTTGTGCGGCCGTCGATCTTGGTCATCAGGAACGCCTTCTCGCGGTAGCCGTCCCTGAGGGCCTTACCCATGCGGATCTCGCTCGCGCCGTCGTTGTAGCCCCACGAGTTGTCCAGGAAGTTGATGCCGTTGTCCAGGGCCGTGCGGACTATCCTGATGCTATCTTGCTCGTCGGGCTGGAGGCCGATGTGGAATCCCCCCAGCCCGACGAGGGAAACTCTCTCGCCCGTGCGTCCGAGCGTGCGGTACGGTATGGCACCGTTAGAACTCATCTCTCACCCTCCCACCAAAAGCTGTTCCTAGCATGCACAATTCTACACCATGCCAGGGCTTGTGGTGTCCGGGAGGAAGGTATGGGCCCGCGGTGCCGGCCGCTCGCCAGCCAGGCGGGGGCCATTGGTCATCCCCGCGCAAGCGGGGATCCAGCTCCGGGTTGACATATAACGCCCGTTCCCCTGGCGTCATCCCCGCGCAAGCGGGGATCCAGCGGTCATTTGTAGGGGGTGAATCCGCCTCAGCGGACTCGCCCGCAGGACGACCCTCACCCTAACCCTCTCCCTGGAAGGGAGAGGGAACCCTTGCGCACCTACGGTTGGTTGGCGCCCCATTCCGCTGAGGAGTGACGGGAGCCTGACTCATCACTCATCACTCGTCACTCGTCTTAATCCTCGGGGAGGTCGAGGTCGCGTTCGCGCGTGCGTTCCCGCGCCGAGGGGTTCTCCGTGTGGCCGCGGGGGCTCTCCGCCTGTTCCGAGAGGCCCCCTCGCCGCCACATTACCTCCTGTTTCCAAACTGACTCGGGAACGGCTCCCAGCACCTCGGCCGGGTTGTGGTACAAGCGGTCGACGGGAAGGGCCTGGACGGTTTTGTCGCTCAGAACCACGCCCGCCTGGTGCAGCCGGCCGACGAGCTCTCGCCTGTTCAGGCCGTACCCCCAGTCGATCGTGGCGAGCAGGTCGCGCATTTCCTCTGTTGCCGTCATGACGATTAATCCCTCCGTTTCTCTGCTTCGATGGCAGCCCAGTCCCCCTTCCTGCACACGGCGTTCCAGACCCGGCGGCGAGAGCCCTGGCACACCGCGTGCGACTGCAGATTCTGGAATTGCTGTTCGAGTAACGTATCGAACAAGAAGGAGCACTGGTTATGTACGGTATGCACAAAGGCCATCACGGCGGATACGGCGGCCGTGGCTACGGGCATGGTGGCTGCGGTTGTGGCCACCCCCACGGTGGCGAGTACGGTGGTTGCGGCCATCACCATGGCGGCGGGCCCGGCGGTTGCGGCCATGGTTGGGGCTATTGGGGTGGCGGCGAAGGCCCCGGGTTCGGCCGGCGTTTCTACAGCCGCGAGGAGAGGATCAACGATCTGGAGGAATACCTCAAGAACCTGGAGGCGGAGGCACAGGGGGTGCGGGAGGTTCTGGAGCACCTGCGCGGCGGCGGGCAATCCTCGCAAGCCTAACCTCGCCCGCGGCCAGGGCGAAGATCCGCGATCGATCTACTGAGCGGAGCGTGAAGGGAAGGGCCCTGCTGATAGCCGGATGGCCCAACAGGGCCCTTCCCGGTCGCACGCCGCTGTCGCGGCCCCGCCGCCTCCCGACTGGCCACCTGGGCTGGACGGCCGATTGCTGCGTGCTGGCCGGCTTCTAGTCCTCTCCCTCGATAATGTTGATGTCGAGCGCCCGCAGGCCGACATAGGCCAGGGCGGTGCCGCCGAGGGAATAGAGCACGGCCAAGGCCAGGGCGCCCGCTCGGGCCGAGAGGCGCGGATTCAAGACGTAGATGAGGGCCACCGTGGCCGCCGGCAAGGCCGTGTAGAGCATTAGAGCGCCGGCCCCGATCAGCGCCGCCCCGGTCCCGATCCGTATAGCCGTCTCCTCCGCCTCCTCCCGTGCTTCCTCCACTCCCCGCCGGAATGGGCGGGTCAGCCTATTGATGGCACGGCGCATGGTGTCACTCTCGCTCAGCCGATTCACAGCCTGGTCGGCCATGTTCTCCGCTCGGTGCTGGGTTTCCTCGGCGGCCTGGCGGGCCTGCTCCCCCGCGACCTGCTCCTGCCTGTTGTTCTCGTGCATAGGTTCAATGCCTCCTTCGCCCTTCAAGACGACCCAACCTTGCCCGGCCAAACCGCAAGTGCGTTGCCAGGCCGCCGGGCCGAATGCGTGTTCGCCGCCCATCTGCCTGGGAGTGGTGCAACGCCCGTGCCACGGCCGGGGTCACGCGCGAGGGGGACTCCCGCCTGCATACCGGCTACTTCTTGGAGTCCCCGGAGGCCTGGGCGGTGGGGGCGCCATCGCCCGTGCCGCCGGGGGGATCGACCGCTCTAGTGCCCTGTAAGACCGCGGATGGATGGTATACTGGGGTGGTAACAAGGATAGAGGGAGGAAGACGTTATGAGGCGTGTCGCCGTTTTGACGAGCGGGGGCGACGCCCCCGGCATGAACGCGGCCATCCGGGCCGTGGTGCGCACGGGGATCGACAAGGGTTGGGAGATGGTCGGGGTCCAGCGCGGCTACTCGGGCCTCATCGCCGGCAACTTCGTGGCGATGGGCGTCCGCGACGTCGGCGGCATCATCCAGCGCGGGGGGACGGTGCTGGGCAGCGCCCGCAGCGAGGAGTTCAAGACCGAGGCGGGCCGCCGCCAGGCCTTGCGCCAGCTAGCCCAGCGGTCCGTCGACGCGCTGGTGATCATCGGCGGCAACGGCTCGCAGACGGGCGCCTATGCCCTTGCGCAGATGGGCTTCCCCGTCGTGGGCGTGGCCTCGACGATCGACAACGATCTCTACGGCTCGGACATGACCATCGGCGTCGACACCGCCCTCAACATCGCCTTGGAGGCCATCGACCGCCTGAAGACCACGGCCTCCTCGCACGGCCGGGCCTTCCTGGTGGAGGTGATGGGGCGCGATTGCGGCTATCTGGCCCTTATGTCGGCCATTGCCGGCGGGGCCGAGGCGGCGGTCATCCCTGAGGTGGAGACGGACCCCGAAGAACTGGCCGAGATCATCGCCTCCGCCTACCAGCGGGGCAAGGCGCACGCCCTGGTGGTGGTGGCCGAGGGGGCGAAGTACGACGCCCAGGAGCTGGCCAGGCACTTCCGCGAGCACCACGAGCGCTTGGGCTTCGAGCTGCGGGTGACGGCCCTGGGCCACGTACAGCGGGGCGGCGAGCCGGGGGCCTTCGACCGGCTACTCGGCACGCGCCTGGGCGCGGCGGCGACGGACCACCTGGCCCGTGGCGAGCACGGGGTGCTGGTGGGGCAGATCAAGGGCGAGGTCAAGGCCACGCCACTGAGCGAGGTGGTCGGCAAGACCAAGCCGCTCGACCTGAGCCTGCTCGAAATCGCCCGGGTGCTCGAACGATAGGGATTGCTTAGTAGTAGAGAACGTTTCAGCCCCCCGTCCGCGGGGCGAAAGGATGGACGAAAATGAGCGCAGAGCAAGCGGGGTCGCGCGAGGTCGCTACCCTGGGGGGTGGCTGTTTCTGGTGTCTGGAGGCGGTGTTCGACGAACTGAAAGGAGTGGAAAGCGTCGAGTCGGGCTACGCGGGGGGCACCTTGCCCAACCCGACCTACGAGCAGGTCTGCTCGGGGGCGACCGGCCACGCCGAGGTCGTGCAGATCACCTTCGATCCGCGGGTGATCTCCTACCGCGACATCCTGGAGGTCTTCTTCTCCATCCACGACCCGACGACGCTCAACCGGCAGGGCCCGGACGTCGGCACGCAGT
>JAJZQK010000399.1 GCA_021847625.1 Chloroflexota bacterium | reverse complement strand
CCGTACCACACGGTCTACGTCGCGGTCTCCGAGGCGGCAACGCATGTACCGATCGCCGGAGCCAGCGCCGGTGCGGGGGGCGGCTCCTGCACGACGAGCTTGGATGGCTTGTGCTCGATGCAGGCCGTGTACGGAGCGACGACACTCAGCGTGAGCGCCAAGGGATACAGGAGCATCTCGCAGCCCGTGGAAATCGCGACGAGCGCGGCGTCGATGCTGACAGCCGAGTTGACGCCCGTGCCGCGGGTCTGCGGATTTGTGAGCAACGCGACGAACACGGCTCCACTGGCTGGTGCGGAGGTGGATCTCCTGATCGGCGTGTCGCTGCTCGGCTCGACCATCACCGCTGCGGACGGGAGCTACTGTATGTCGTGTCCGGATCCGTATGCGGCGTACGCCTTCACGTGGACGGTATCGGCGTCGAGTCTGGGCTTCACGAACAACGGGACCTCGTTCCAGTTCCCGCCGAGCGGGACGATTGACGTCGATCTTTCGCTCTGGCCAGCGGGGACCGCGCCGTGATTGGAGCGTCGCTGCCGGAAGGGACTGCGCTGTGGGTATTGCACCGGCCCTACTGACCCGCCTCGAGAAGGCGGCCGTCGACAACGGCTTCGACCAGGTGTTGGCGCCAGCCGCCCCCTGGCTCGCCTACGGGAGCTCCCGCGGCGCCTCCTATCCCCAAGTCTGGGCGGACCGAGGGCGGCTGACTCTCCAATATGCCAAGGAATAGTCCGCCTCGACCGGCCGCCCGCTGGCCAGCGAGTCGCGCCCCCCGAGACGTCGAGGCCTCCTCGACACCAGAAGCGAGGTGACAGATGTCGGTTCCCTCGAACCCGCGCATCTACCACATCACCCACGTCGACAACCTGGCGTCCATCATCACCGACGGGTTCTTGCTCTCCGACGCGGTGATGATCGCGCGTGGGGGCCCGCAGTCGACCATCGGGATGAACGGCATCAAGAGGCGACGGCTAGGCCTGCCTGTGCACACGCAGCCCAATACATTCGTCGGCGAGTACGTGCCCTTTTACTTCTGCCCGCGCTCCGTAATGCTCTACCTCATCCACATGGGGAACCATCCTGAACTGGGCTACAAGGGAGGTCAGGGGCCAGTGCTGACGCTCGAGGCCGACCTGAAGGCTACCGTGGCGTGGGCAACCCACTCAGGCGCGAAGTGGGCCTTCAGCCTCTCCAACGCCGGCGCCAACTACGCAGAGTTCCGCTCCTCGCTCGCGCAACTCGGCGAGGTCAAGTGGGATGCGGTGGCCGCCAGGGACTTCCGGCCGGAGACCGTGAAGGAAGGCAAGCAAGCCGAGTTCCTGCTGCACGAGCGGTTCCCCTGGTCGCTCATCACCGGCGTTGGCGCTGCGTCGCTTGCCACCAGGGACCGGGCTGAGGCCATCATCACCTCGGGGAGCCACCGGCCCCCGGCGAATGTCCGCCCTGACTGGTACTATTGACCATGGAGAACGCGATGCTCACCTTCCGCCAGGGCGACATTATCGGTAGCGACTCCGAGGCCGTCGTCAACACGGTCAACTGCGTCGGGGTCATGGGCCGGGGCATCGCGCTCCAGTTCAAGAACGCCTATCCCGAGAACTTCGAGGCCTACGCGGCGGCCTGCCACCGGCACGAGGTCCAGCCCGGTCGGATGTTCGTGTTCGAGACCGGACGCCTCGGCAGGCCAAGGTTCATCATCAACTTTCCGACCAAGCGCCACTGGCGCGGCAAGAGCCGCCTCGAGGACATCGAGAGCGGGCTCCGCGCTCTGGTGGTCGAGGTCCGAGCCAGGGGCATCGGCTCGATTTCGATCCCGCCGCTCGGGAGCGGTCTCGGTGGCCTGGCCTGGATGAACGTGAAGCCGCTGGTGGAACGGGCCGCGAGGGAACTGCCCGAGGTCGAGGTCGTCGTCTTCGAGCCCGGTCACTCGCCTGCGGAGTCGAAGGCCAACAGGTCCACCGAGGTGCCGGCGATGACCGCCGGACGTGCGGCGCTCGTCACCCTCATGGATCGGTACCTTGCCGCCCTGATGGACCCGACCATCACGCTACTCGAGGTCCACAAGCTCATTTACTTCCTCCAGGCGGCTGGCGAGCCACTCCGCCTGCGGTTTGTCAAGGCACCGCTCGGCCCGTACGCTGAGAACCTGCGGCATGTGCTCCGGCACGTCGAGGGGCACTTCGTATCCGGCTACGCCGACGGTGGCGACTCCCCCACCAAGGAGCTGACGCTGGTGCCCGGCGCGGCGGCCGACGCCGAGAAGCTGCTTGCCGCTCAAGAGGCCACCCAGGCTCGCCTGCAGCGTGTCACTCGCCTCGTCGACGGATTCGAGACGCCATTCGGGCTCGAACTCCTGGCCACCGTCCACTGGGTGGTGGTGCAGGAGCAGGCCCATGACCTGGAGGCCACCGAGCGGGCGACCTACGCCTGGGGCAGCCGGAAGGCTCAGTTCTCCAGGCGGCAGATCGACCTGGCGTTCGAGCGCCTCAGCTCCGAGGGATGGCTGATGGCCTGACGCCACGCCCTGCACGCCGAGCGTCGACCTTGTCCGACGCTGGCAGGTGCACAGCGGTTGCTAGGCTCCTACTTTCGTCTCGGCGATCCCGATGACGTTGTCGTCGTCGGGGACCCGCTGGCGAGGTCTCATGCCCATGATCTCGACTTCGCCGCTTTGCCGGAGTTCCACCAAGACCTCGTTCAGGTCCTTCCTGGTGATGTGGCGGCGCTGGAGGACGTGGGCCCACACCTCGGCGTAGGGGCGCGGCCCTGCTGATTCGAGCAGCGCAGCGACGTCGCCGGGGGCAGCATCCATGCCCTCATCCCGAAGCTGGGCGTACCGATCGTCGACATCGGGCACTTGCTCGAAGAGGGATCCTTGAGCCTCACCGCGCTTTCGAACCTCCTCAGCGACAGCTCCAGCCTCCAGACCACACACCTTCCGCTCGATGTTCCTGAAGAGCTCGATGACCGCCGGATGATGACCACCCACGACAAGCCGGAAGTACGTTCGATCCTTGCTCGGATGGCGGATGGCCAGGTCGGCCACGTACTCCACCCGGCACTTCTCCCGGACGTTGCTCCCGTAGAGCGCGAAGAGCTCCTCTTCGGTGAGCGTGGCCGGGACATCGCTGTCCGTGAGACCGAAGAATTCCCGCATCTGCTGGCGCAGCTTCTCCTGCGGGTGCGCCTTGAAGCGCTGGATGTGGTCGAACATGACGTTGATGAGGACGTCCCGACCGTGCTTGGCCGCGAGGGGTGCGATGTAGTTCATGGCGGCACCCTTCCAGCCGGTCGGATCGACGAAGAGGAAGGCTGGATCTTGACCGACCAGTTGATCAATCTTGCTTACGGCGTCCCCAAATTCGCAGTTCAGGGCCTCTACCCGGACGTCTCCCCTGTTCTTTTCCAGATACTCGACAAGGCGCTGGTAGGACCTCGGATTCTTCTCGACGAAGATCGCCGAGAGCTCGATCCGGCCTGCCTTGGCTCTCCAGGTCTCGGCGGCGTCACGAAGAGCCTGGAGCCCGATGGCCACCGAGGTGTCGTTCAAGTCGTGCGCCTCGGTCTTCCATGGCCCGGCGAAGCAGTCCACGTACCAGAGTCGAATTGGGCCGTAGCGTCCACCGGAGCCTCGCTTGTGAGCCCAGCCCACGAGGTACTCGGTGAGGACGCGGTGCTTGAGGTAGGTCTGCTCTCGCCCCTCGTACTCTTGCGGAATCGCCATGTGGTTGTATTTCCCCAAGACAAATTCTAGGCTATACGTGCGTTCAGGACAAGGACGGACCGTATGAGCGACGGCAGTGCCATCGAGTGGACCGAGGCCACCTGGAACCCGGTGCGGGGCTGCACCAAGGTGTCCCCGGGCTGCAAGCACTGCTACGCGGAACGCTTTGCCGAGCGGTTCAGGGGAGTACCCGGCCATCCCTTCGAGCAGGGGTTCGAGCTGCGTCTGATCCCCGCCGCTCTAGACCTCCCTATCCGGTGGCGGCGCGGGCGGCTCATCTTCGTCAACAGCATGTCGGACCTGGTCCACGAGGGCGTTCCGGACGAGTACATCCTCAGGGTCTTCTCGGTGATGCGGCGCGCTACCCAGCACCAGTTCCAGGTGCTGACCAAGCGGGCCGAGCGGATGCTCGCCTTCACCACACGACATGGGGTCCCCGACAACGCGTGGATGGGCGTCAGCGTGGAGAGCGCGGACTACCGGTCGCGCATCGCTTCGCTGCGGCAAGTGCCGGCCAGGATCCGATTCTTGAGCCTGGAGCCGCTCATCGGGCCGGCCGGCCGGCTCGACCTGAAGGGCATCCACTGGGTCATCGTGGGCGGGGAGAGCGGCGCCGGCGCCAGGGAGATGAACGCGGAGTGGGTTCGGGACATCAAGTCTCAGTGCTCCCGCGCCCGAGTTCCCTTCTTCTTCAAGCAGTGGGGCGGGGTCCAAGATCGG
>JAJZQK010000398.1 GCA_021847625.1 Chloroflexota bacterium | reverse complement strand
AATGAGCTTGGTCCCCTGGTGGATGAGCTGATAGAACGAATGCTGCCCGTTCGTCCCCGGCTCGCCCCAGTAGATCGGCCCCGTCTGGTAGGTGACGGGCGCCCCCTCGACCGTCACGCGCTTGCCGTTGCTCTCCATCGTCAGCTGCTGCAGGTAGGCCGGGAAGCGCTTGAGATAGGCGTCGTAGGGCAGCACGGCGACGGTCTGGGCGCCGAAGAAGTTGTTGTACCACACCCCCAGTAAGCCCAGCAGCACCGGCAGGTTGCGCCCGAAGGGCGTGCCGCGGAAGTGCTCGTCCATGGCGTGGAAGCCGGCCAGCAGCTCCCGGAAGTGCGCGGGGCCGATGGCGATCATCGTGGAAAGGCCGATGGCCGAATCCATGGAGTAGCGGCCCCCTACCCAATCCCAGAACCCGAACATGTTGGCCGGGTCGATCCCGAACTCGACCACCTTGGCGGTGTTCGTAGAGACGGCGACGAAGTGCTTGGCCACCGCCTTCTCGTCGCCCAGGCTCGCCAGGGCCCAGCGGCGGGCGCTGTGCGCGTTCGTCATCGTCTCCTGGGTGGTGAAGGTCTTGGAGGAGATGATGAAGAGCGTTTCGGCGGGGTCGAGGTCGCGCGTCGCCTCCACGAAGTCGGTGCCGTCGACGTTGGAAATGAAGCGGCAGGTCAGATTCCGGTCGCTGTAGAACTTCAGCGCCTCGTAGGCCATCACCGGGCCCAGGTCCGAGCCGCCGATGCCGATGTTGACGACGTTGCGTATCCTCCTGCCGGTATGCCCCAACCATCTGCCCGAGCGCACGGCCTCGGCGAAACCCGCCATCTTGTCGAGGACGGCGTGCACCTCGGGCACCACGTCATGGCCGTCCACGTAGGTCGACTGCCCGCGCGGCGCCCGCAGCGCCACGTGCAGCACGGCCCGCCGTTCCGTGGCGTTGATGCGCTCCCCGCGGAACATCGCCTCCATGCGCTCGCGGAGGCCACGCTCTTCGGCTAGGCGGGCGAGCAGGCTCATCGTTTCGTCGGTGACCCTATGCTTGGAGTAGTCGAGATAGATGCCGAGGGCCTCGGCCGTCAGTCGCTCGCCGCGGTTAGGGTCCGCGGCGAAGAGGTCGCGCAGATGGACGTCGCGGACCTTCACGTAGTGAGCCTCCAAGGCCTTCCAGGTCGGAAGCTCGGTCAAGGACTTGCTGCTAGCCATTCGTCTACCTCCCTCACACTTATACAATACTTGAGAGAAGTGGCTGAAGACAAGGGCTAGCCGGATGACCTACCGTCGTCCTTGGCAAGACAGAACGCTCCCCGAAACGGTATAATCTGCTTACCATGCCCGCGTTATCGACCGACCACGCGGCCGCGTTGGCCGTTCTCAAGACCACCTGGGGGTACGACTCATTCCGCCCCCTCCAGAGCGAGATCGTGCACGCCCTCCTGGACGGCGAGGACGTCTTCGTGCTCATGCCCACGGGCGGCGGCAAGTCGCTTTGCTATCAACTCCCGGCCCTGCTGCTGGACGGGATGGCGGTGGTGGTTTCGCCGCTCATCGCCCTGATGAAGGACCAGGTCGACGCCCTCTGCACGCTGGGGGTGCGGGCGACCTACGTCAACAGCCTCATCGGCCCGGCCGAAGCCCGGCGGCGGGAAGAAGCCGTCGCCCGCGGCGAGGTCGACCTTCTGTACGTGGCCCCCGAACGCCTGATGCTGCCTCGCTTTCTGGACCTGCTGGCGAGGACGAAGGTGGCCTACTTCGCCGTCGACGAGGCCCACTGCATCTCGGAATGGGGACACGACTTCCGTCCCTCCTACCTGCGGCTGGCGAGGCTACGCCGCCTCTTTCCCGGCGTCCCATTGGGCGCCTTCACTGCCACCGCCACCCGGCGGGTGGAAGCCGACATCAAGGCCCATCTTGGTCTGGAGGAAGCGCGCTCCTTCCGGGGCAGCTTCAACCGGCCCAACCTTTACTACGAGGTCCGGCCCAAGAAGGACGCCTACAAGCAGCTCCTCGCCTACTTGCAGCGCTGGGGACAGGAGTCGGGCATCGTCTACTGCCAGAGCCGGGAGGGCGCGGAGAAGCTGGCCGAGAAGCTCCGCAAAGACCGCTTCGCCGCCGCTGCCTACCACGCCGGCCTCAAGGCCGCCGAGCGGCGTGAGCGCCAGGACGCCTTCAAGCGCGACGAGGTGCTGATAACCGTGGCCACCATCGCCTTCGGTATGGGCATCGACAAGCCCAACGTGCGCTTCGTCGTCCACTATGACCTGCCCCGCAACCTGGAGGGCTATTACCAGGAGAGCGGTCGGGCCGGACGCGACGGCGAGCCGAGCGAGTGCGTGGTCTTCTACAGTTACGGCGACGTGGCCAAGCATCGCCATTTCGCCGAGCAGAAGCCCATCTCGACGGAGCGGGAGGTCGCCCTGCAGCAGCTACGCCAGGTGACCGATTGGGCCTCCGGCACGGGCTGCCGGCGTCACGCCTTGCTCGCCTACTTCGACGAGGAACTGACGGAGCAGGCTGCCCCCTGCTGCGACAACTGCGAGCGGCCGGTGGCGCTGGCCGACTACACGGTGCCGACGCAGATGTTCCTATCCTGCGTGGTGCGCACGGGCGAGCGGTACGGGGCGGGTCACGTCATCGCCGTGCTGCAGGGGGAAAGAAGCGAACGAATCAGCCGCCTCGGCCACGACAGGCTCTCGACCTATGGTATCGGCCGAGAGCGCTCGAAGGAAGACTGGCACCTCCTGGTGCGCGAGCTGCTGCGCGGCGGCTACCTGCGCGAGACCGCCGACAGGTTCCACGTGTTGAAGGTGGGCCCGGCCGGTCGGGCGGCCCTGCGCGGCGAGCAGGTACTGCTGGCGCTGCGCGAGAACGGCCTGACCCCTGTTACCACGGTCGTCTCTGAGCCCGACCGAGCCCTCTTCGAGGAGCTACGGGCCCTGCGCAAGCGCCTGGCCGCCGAACACGACGTGCCGCCCTACTTCATCCTTCCCGACAGCGCCCTCAAGCAGATGGCCGCCGAGCTGCCACGCACACGGGCGGAGCTGCTGCGCACGAAGGGCATCGGCGAGAAGCGCGCCGACGACTTCGGCGGGGCCTTCCTCGACTGCATCGCCGAGTAGCTCTCCGGCCGCGCCTAATACCGATTGCGAGTGAGAATGACCTATCTGTAGGGCAGGGGCTTGCCCCCTGCCGCCCGGCATCCGGCGGGGACGTTAACGGGCTGGCAGGCAGCCGGTTTGGGGCCGGACGTCATGCCGGCCCCATAGGTTCTTGCCTGGGCCACGGAGTACCGGCCCTCGCGGTTAGTTGGCTATCTTGTGCGAAGGAACGAACCCTAGGCCGGCCCGCTTGGGTCGGCTTAGCTCTCCAGGGCGTCCCTGATGTACTTCTCGGCGGCCAGGGCGGCGATGGTGCCGTCGGACATCGCTGTGGTGAGGTAGCGGTAATCCTTCTGGACCACGTCGCCCGCCGCGTAGACGCCCGGGACGTCGGTCTCCCTCTTCGGCCCGGCGACGATGTAGCCGTGGGAGTCCAGCTTCACCAGGCCGCGGAACATCTTGGTGTTCGCCTTCTGGCCGATGAACACGAAGACACCGTCCACGTGGACGCTCTCCGTCTCGCCCGGCCCCCCGTGCTCCAGCGTGACCCGGCAGCCGCCGTCCCCCTTCTTGATAGCTGCGACGCGAGTGCTGGTCTTGATCGTGACATTGCTGTGGGCCCGCAGCTTGGCCTGCGTCGACTCGGTGGCGCAGCAGTAGTCCAGCGCCTCCACCATCAGAATCTCCGTCACGCCCAAGGAAAGCAGGTAGAGCGACTCGTCGAAGCCGCTGTTGCCACCGCCGACCACGAGCACCTTCTTGCCGGCGTAGGCCGAGCCGTCGCACACCGAGCAGTAGTGGATGCGCTCGCTGTCGCTCTCCAGATTCAGACGAATCG
The DNA here is from genome assembly GCA_021847625.1 of Chloroflexota bacterium. The sequence continues at coordinate 522 of JAJZQK010000398.1, read as the reverse complement.
GCTGGCGGCCCGTGGCCAGGATGATCGCCTTGCCGGTGTAGACGGAGTCCTCCGTCTCCACCTTCTTGACGGCGCCGGCGACCTCCAGGCCCTCCACTTCCACCGCCTCGTCGATCAGCACGCCGAGGTTCTCCACCTGGTCGCGCACCCGCTCCATCAGCTCCATGCCGTTGATAGAAATGTGGGAGGGGAAGTTCTCCACCGTGTTGGTCCAGTTGGCCAGCCCTCCGCAGGCCCTCTCCTCGATGATCGCCGTCTTTAGATTTGCCCGGGCGGCGAAGATGGCGGCCGTCATCCCGGCGATGCCCCCGCCCAGGATGAGCAGGTCGAATTCCTTGGTTGGCTTCATAGTCCTTCTCTTCTCGCTGCGAGATGGGAGCGGCCCCACCCGGCCTTGCCCACGCCGGGGCCCTAGGCCGTGTGGTAGAACTCGTTCATCTCGCGTACGTTCATCAGGCCCACTTTCTTGGCTACGACCTGGCCATCCCTGAGGACGAAGACCGAGGGCACGCGCTCCACGTC
>JAJZQK010000397.1 GCA_021847625.1 Chloroflexota bacterium | reverse complement strand
AGAGACGGCCAAGCGGACGTTGTATTGCCGATCCAGGCCGGTATCCCCGTACTTCGTGGAAGCCTCGACGACCTTGTCCGACATCACGATGCTGTTTATGTCGGAGCTGCGAACCTTGGGTGGAACGACCTGTACGGTGAGCTCGACTGCCCTATCCCCGCCCAGCGAACGGCCACGAACGGCGTCGACGCTGGCGGCAACGTCGACCGTACGGCCGTCCTGGCTCTCGGTGGCAATCTGCACCGCTTGGTTCTTGAAGACAAACTTCGCATCCCGAGGCTCACGGTCGATGCGCTCCGCCATCTGCGAGATGATGGTCTGCAGTTCCTTGGGGTCCAACTCGGCCACTGTCTCGCCGCCATCGTCCCGAAAGGCAAGCATGCTCGCCAGTTTGGCTCGGTCAAGCTCCACCCGTTCATTCTCATAAGCGATCGTCATCGGGGCGCTCAGTATCCGCTCCGCCGAATCCTTGGCGGCCGCCAATTGTGAATCGACGACCCGCGGTGGAGTCTCAGTCACGGCGAGGTCGATAGGTGCAGATGACATCTCGCCCAATGCCTTCTCGACACGACGAAGAGTCTCCTCCGTGTCCAGCTTCCGGCCAACCTGCGAGGAAACCATTGTCACCGCTCCGTCCGAGCCGATTACCAATGACGCGTTGATCATTGGTCGGTCGATCTCGCGAGACAGATTGCTGATAACCGCCGATTGCCGATCATGATCAATAGTGAGAACGGGATTGATCGACCGGCCGCTGCGCAGCATGGCCAGTTGTCCACCAAGGTTATCCAGCAGACTGCCGGTGCGGCCGAGATCCAGGGCCTTCCGAGCCGTGGCCTGGCCATCGAACCGGATGCCGACGGCGCCCGGCGTCGTCCGCCACTCTTTTTTGTCGTACTTGAACACCAGAGGAGTCCGCGCATAGTTGGCGAAATGGGCCGACAGAGCGGCCGTCACCTCATCGGCGGTGTAACCGCCGATATCCACGCCCATGGACTTCACGCCCAGATAGACATGGTTTGCGTAGACTACTTGATAGGTGACTATGGGAGCAATTATGAGGAACGCCAATAGCGCCACGGCAAAGGCCGTGATCTGCAGAACAGGGGCGCTGGTAGTTCCGCCACGGACACCACCACGCGGTCGACTCGACGCCACAAAACCAACGGAACGATCGCTCCTCTGGCTGGAAAAAGGCTTCCAGGTAGGCCAACTCACTGAGCATACCCTCTCGAGGCCAGGGCCCCGCCCGGAACGGCAGCGGACCCTGGCCTTTCGCAACGACTTAAGATGATTCTGTCTCGGCCCGCAGCCAGGCGAGGAACCCTGCGTCCGCCCCTGCCACCGGCAGCTGAATTATAGCAGGGACTTCGTAACTATGCATCCCTTTGACCACCTGCACAATATCAGGGAAATGCTCAGCCACCGTCTTGCCGATCTCCGCGACCTCGGCGCCCTCCACCAGCTGGCCCTGTCACCAGTACATCGACTCCAGGGGAAACATGTTGACCGAGGCTACAAGGCGCCTATCCAAGAGCGCGCGCGATATGGCTCGCGCCTCGTCGCGGTCACGGCACCCAATGTAGACCAGGACCACTTGCTTCCCTCCTCATGGGACTAGCGAATCCGGTAAGCCAGGTACGACTCGGCCACGTCCGCGGGCAGTTCTATCTTCTCGTACCCATCGCCGGGGACAAGCATATCCTGTGCCTCGACCGGCAGCACCACGGTGTCTGGATTGCCGTCGCTTACGTACCGTGCGGCTGGATTCTCGTCAAAATAACCGATATAGGCAGACTCGAAGTCCAGCTCCATGTTCGTCGCCTGGATGCGGGGAACGTTGTATCGGTCGAACTCCTTGTGATTCGAGGGCACCGTCGAGCCGCCCGTCGCCATCAGCACGATCTCGTTCTTGTAGGAGGTTGATTCATATGTCCCCTCGTAGGCCCAGGTTGGGTCGGCCGGATACATCCCCAGCGGCAGCGAGAACGCCCGAACCTTGTAGTCGGGCAGGGCCTCTTGGATGGCTTCCACCGCTTTCCCAAGTTGCTCATCAACCTCCGCCTTGGACTCCAGCGTATCCAACCTCTGGTGCCAGAAGGTGTGGTTGCCGATCTCGAAGCCATCTTCGACCAGATGTTGTAGTTTCTTCTGTTTATACTCCTCCTGGCCGAAGAGGTCATGGGGCGGGTCGGCGGCGGGCAGCACGAAGAACGTCCCCTTGAGCCCAAAGTCCGGATGGAGTTCGTGGAACCGTTCCAGCATTCCGACCGCGCACTGTGGGTCGACCTTTACCGTGCCGTCATTCCCTTCAACAAAGCGGAACTGCATTGGCGATGAATCGTCGAACGTTAGGACCACTGGGCTAAGGCCCGCCGGCACGTCGATCGTGTTGTCGATGATGTCGTTCAGCCCAATCGGCCGGTATCCCTTGGCGTACAACGTCTCCAGGTCGTGCCAGAAGTTGTCGTAGGAACGCGTCCACCTGTCCTCCTCGGGGCCGAGGCGATGGTACTCTAGGATCATAATGCGCCCCATCTCATTCGGCTTTGTGGACTGCCAGTTCGCCCATATCGGCGCGGGCGTTGCCGTCGCCGTAGGGATAGGGAGAGGCGTCGACGTAGGGAGCGCCGCCACGGCGGTCGCGCTAGCCAGGGGCTTAGACCCAGTGGCCGCTTGGGCCGTAGCAGTTGCGGCAGTGCTCGTCCCCACCAGAGGGGGCGCGACGACGTACCCGGGTCCAGCACAACCCGCGAACACAGCAGACACGACGAAAACCACGAGCCCTACCCGAACGAACCTAGCCATTCCGCCACCCTTCCTCTTCCCCGAACAAACAACCGTACCGACCTTGGGTCAGTCAATCCCACGGGCCAACCCAGACCAAGCGACCGCCGGCTGGTGCCCCCGCATATAAGACGCACAACTGCCTACTCTGGTTCCAATCCTCCCCGCGAAAAGCGATTCGTCGGGTCCCAAAGCAGGAACCCGTAGCCGCCCGCTTCCACGCTCGCCTGCTTCTGAGCCTCAATCTGAGGAGCGTTGTACTCCCGCCCGCTGGCCCATGGGTAGTCGTCGAAGTACTGCAGCCAAGGCCGGATCTTCGTCGGCGAATCTCCGAGCCTCTCAACAGCACGCTCGATACTGTAGTAGACGATCTCGTAGGGATACGCGGGCGCATCCATATAGTTGGGCTCCATCGGCAGACCATCAGAGTAGGTCGACGGGTACACCATCGGGGAAATGTAGTCGACATACTTGGCAATTTGCTCGATGTTCTGGCCGATTCCCATGTCGTCCTCGCGCCAGCAGGTGTAGCCAAAGACGTCCACGCTCAGGTTGGCGCCGACTTTCTGGAGCGCCGTCCGCGCCCGGGACAGGAAGGACACAATCGCCGTGGTCCGGTTGGCCTCGTTGGATACGTCCGAGAAGACAGCGGCGTTGACGCTGCTGCCCGGGCTGGGATCGGTCGGGAAACGGATGTAGTCGAACTGGATTTCGTCGAAGCCCTTCTTGGCTGCCTCCACCGCCAGAGCGGTGTTGTAATCCCAGACCTCTTCCCGGAAGGGATCCACCCAGACGAGATTCTCGCCGTCGATCCAGGGGCCGCCGGTGGAGGCGTTGCGCACGGCGACGTCCACGCCGGCCGCCGGGCCATTCCGGCCCAACATATCATCCTTGAAGACGACGATTCGCGCTATGGTGTAGATGCCCTTCTCTTTCAAGGTCCGCAGCAGCCCCTCGATATCTGGTATCGTGGGCTCGGCGTCCGCCTCGATGGCCTGCGCCAGCGGGACATCGCTCTTGTAGGCAATCTTCCCGAAATCGCCCTTGATGTCGATGACGACGGCGTTGAGCTCGGTGCTATCGATAAGATCGATCACGTTGTTGCGCAGGCCATCGTCGCCCACGCCGTAGTAGGTCAGGTACGCAGCGCGGACGACGAACGGGTCGAGCTTGACGTCTTGCTCCGTCTTGCGGTCGACGGCAACCTTGGCCGCCTCATAGCCCGCGGCCTTTACGACAAGATTCGCCTGCTCCGGCACGTCGTGCAGGGCGTACCGCCCCGAGTCGTCGGCCTTCGCCACCTGCTCTCCCAAGGTAACCGTGGCCCCGCCAATCGGTTGGCCGCTTTTGCTGTCCGTGACGATCCCGGCCAGGGTGGAGGGACGCAGCTTCACGTCGAGCTGCTGGCTGCCACCATAGGGCTGCCGAGCCGCAACGTAGCCTTCTATCTGCCAGGAAACACTGCCGCTCTGCGCCATTACCACGGCGGAGTACTTCCCGTTGGCGTCGGTCTTTGTCGTGACATCGCCGACGGCAACCTTTACATCGGCCAGAGGCTTGTCGGTATAGGCATCCTTCACGGTCCCTTCCACGGTGTAGGTAATGAGCTCGAGCTTGGTGGTAAACTCGCCGTCCTCATTCACGTCGAACTTGGCCTCCCGGTACCGG
>JAJZQK010000003.1 GCA_021847625.1 Chloroflexota bacterium | reverse complement strand
AGCGTCAACCCGGTTGAATTGGCACCTGCCCCTGAGGAAGAAGAGGACTGGGGCGAGTAAATACCGTTTCGTCTAGCGCGGCGACGATGCCCTGTCTGGACTCACCGGCGGGGCATTATTTCATGCGCACGAACGCCGTGTAAGGGGTAGCTCTGAATGCGAATAGGTGTGCTTGTCTCCCGCGTGCGGGCCGAGGAAAAGCTCCTCTTTGAGGAGATGGAGCGCCGCGGGCTGGACTTTGATCTGATAGACGACCGTGAAATTATCTTCGACCTACAGCAGAAACCGCTCGCTCAATACGACCTCATCCTCGAGCGGTGCATCAACCACTCCCGCGCCCTCTACGCCCTCAAGGTGCTGGAGGAGTGGGGCATCAAGTGCGTGAATAGATACAAAGTGGCCGACAACTGCGGCAACAAGCTGTTGACGACAATGCGGCTCATCGCGGAGGGTCTCCCCACGCCGCAAAACAAGCTCGCCTTCACTCCCGAGTCCGCGCTGCGGGCCATAGAGGAAATGGGATACCCGGTGGTACTCAAGCCAGCTGTCGGCTCCTGGGGCAGACTGCTGTCGAAGGTCAACGATCGCGAGGCGGCGGAGGCCATTCTGGAGCACAAGGAGACGCTCGGCTCCTACCACCACTCAATCTTCTATATCCAGGAGTTCGTCAAGAAGCCCGGGCGCGACATCCGTAGCTTCGTGGTAGGCGACGAGACTATCTGCGCCATCTACCGCTACTCGGAGCACTGGATCACCAACACCGCCCGCGGCGGCAGGGCTGACAACTGCCCCATCACCCCTGAGATCAATGACCTATCGCTGCGTGCGGCCAAGGCCGTCGGCGGGGGCGTCGTCGCGGTCGACCTGCTGGAGAGCGAGCGCGGCATGCTGGTTAACGAGGTCAACTACACTATGGAGTTCCGCAACTCCATCGCTCCCACCGGGATCAACATCCCGGCGAAGGTCGTCGACTATCTAATCAAGGAGGCTCAGAGTTGAAGGTCTCCATAGTAGGCGGTTCCGGCTACGCCGGCGGCGAGTCGCTGCGGCTGCTTCTGGGCCATCCCAAAGTCACGCTGGGACAGGTCACGTCCGAGAGCAACGCCGGCAAGTACGTGCACAGCGTGCATCCGAACTTGAGGAAGCGCACGGATCTCAAGTTCGTCAGCGCCCTCGACTTGGAGCCCTGCGAGGTGCTCTTTGTGGCGCTGCCCCACGGCAGCTCGATGAAACGCATGCCCGAGTTTCTGTCCGTGGCGGAGCGAGTGATCGACCTCGGCGCCGATTTCCGCCTGCGCGACCCGGCGGATTACCCGAAGTGGTATGGCGCCCCGCACGCGCGGCCCGACCTGCTGGGGCAGGCCGTCTACGGCATACCGGAGCTGCATCGCGAGGCGATCAAGAGCGCGCGCATCATCACCGGCGCCGGCTGCAACGCCACCACGACGATTCTTGGCCTGCTACCCCTGTTCAAGCATGGACTGGCGGACCCGAGCCGCGTGGTCGTCGAGGTCAAGGTGGGCTCCTCGGAGGCGGGCGCCAAGGCTTCTGACTCGTCGCACCATCCCGAGCGCTCGCACGCCGTGCGTTCCTTCCAACCGACGATGCACCGGCACACGGCCGAGGTGATGCAGGAGCTGACCTTCGGCGGCCAGACGCCCAAGGTGTATTTCTCCGCCACCGCCGTCGAGCTGGTGCGCGGCATCCTCGCCACCTGCCACGTCTTCTTGAAGGACAATCTGGCCGAGAAGGATATCTGGCGCGTCTACCGCCAGGAGTACGGCCAAGAGCCGTTCTTGCGCATCGTCAAGGACCGCACAGGCATCTACCGCTACCCGGAGCCCAAGATCCTGGCCGGCTCCAATTTCTGCGACGTGGGCTTCGAGCGGGACGAGGGCAGCGACCGGCTAGTCGTGATGGCCGCGCTGGACAACCTGATGAAGGGTGCCGCCGGCAATGGCGTGCAGGCCATGAACGTGGCTTGCGGCTTCGAGGAGACTCTGGGCCTGGAGTTTCTGGGCCTGCACCCCATCTAACGACCACCGAGGAGGCGGCCGAGATGATTGTCGTCAAAGTGGGCGGCAGCGAAGGCATCGACCTGGAGGCATTCTGCCGCGACCTGGCCAACTGCATCAAGTCCGGCGTGGACATTGTGTTGGTCCACGGCGGCTCGCACGACACGAATGTACTGTCCGCCAAACTCGGCAAGCCGCCCCGGTTCGTAACCTCTCTCTCAGGCGTGGAGAGCCGCTACACCGACCGGGAAACGCTAGCCATCTTCACGATGGTCTACGTTGGCAAAGTGAACAAGTACATAGTCGAGCAGCTGCAGAAGCAGGGCGTCAACGCGGTTGGCCTCTCCGGCATCGACGGCCGCCTGTTAGAGGGCTCGCGCAAGGAGTTCATCAAGGTCGTCGAGGACGGCAAGCGCAAGGTGCTGCGGGACGACTACACGGGCAAGGTGGAGAAGGTCAACGTTCACCTGGTCAAGCTGCTGCGCGACAATGGCTACACACCCGTCATCACCCCGCCGGCCATCTCCTACGAGAGCGAGGCCATCAACGTTGACGGCGACCGCGCTGCCGCCGTGCTCGCCGCGGCCCTGGGCGCGGAGAAACTGATCATCCTCTCCAACGTGCCCGGTTTGCTGCGCGATGTCAACGACGCATCCTCACTGGTTACGGAAATCCGCCGCGACCAGATCGAACGCTATGCCGATTTCGCCAAGGGACGCATGAAAAAGAAGGTGATGGGCGCCGCCGAGGCACTGGCGGAGGGCGTGCGCGAGGTCGTGTTTGCCGACGCGCGCGGCGAGAACGCGGTCTCCCGCGCGCTCGAAGGGAAGGGTACGGTGATCCGATGAGCTACCAGGAGATCGAGGACCGCTACTCCACCGGCGTCTACCCGAAGCGCGACGTCGTAATCGTGCGCGGCGAAGGTGCCGCGCTCTGGGACGAAAACGGCCGGCGCTACGTCGACTGTGTGGGCGGCCACGGAGCAGCCAATCTCGGTCACTGCAACCCGGCTGTGGTAAAAGCCGTGCAAGAGCAGGTAGCCAGGCTCACCGACTGCACGGAGATATTCCATAACGATGCCCGCGCTCGCTGCCTGCGGAAACTGGTCGAGGTGCTGCCGGCGGGCGTGGATCGCATCTTCCTCTGCAATTCGGGCACCGAGGCAGTAGAGGGCGCCCTGAAGTTCGCCCGTATGGCTACGGGCCGCCAGGAAATCGTGGCTTTCATGCGCGGCTTCCACGGCCGCACGATGGGTGCGCTTAGCGCCACTTGGGACCCCAAGTACCGCGAGCCTTTCATGCCGCTGGTGCCCGGATTCAAGCACGTGCCTTATGATAACGTGGAGGCCGTGCGCGAGGCGGTGAACGACAACACCGCCGCCATTCTTGTGGAGATCGTCCAGGGAGAGGGCGGCGTGCGGCCCGGCAGCGCGGAGTTTCTCCTCGCCCTGGCCGAAATCAGCCGGGAATCCGGCGCCCTCCTCATCGTGGACGAGATCCAGACCGGTTTCGGTCGCACCGGCAAGATGTTCGCCTGCCAGCACTACGGCTTGACGCCGGATATCGTCTGCCTGGCCAAGTCCATTGCCGGCGGGCTGCCGATGGGCGCCTTTGCCCTGGGCCCGCGCGTCCAGAACGTGATCAAGATGGCGCACGGCTCGACCTTCGGCGGCAACCCGGTCGCCTGCGCCGCCTCCGTCGCGGCGATCCAGTACATCCAGGATGAGAACTTGCCTGCCCGAGCCGCCGAGCTGGGGGCCGAGTTCGTCGCCCGGCTCCGGGGGATCAAGGCCGACACCGTCCGCGAGGTTCGCGGTCTGGGTTTGATGGTCGGCGTGGAGCTCAGGCAGAAGGCGACTCCCCTCCTCAGGGCGCTGATGGACCGTGGCGTGCTCGCCTTACCGGCTGGACCCACCGTCGTCCGTTTTCTACCGCCCCTGGTGATCGAGCGCAGTGAGCTTCTGGGCGTGGCCGATGTCGTGGCCGAGTTGCTGTCCGCCTAATGGACGACGCTGCCTTTCTGGGCGAGCTGCTTTCGCTGTATAGCCCCTCGGGTTCGGAGCAGCAGGTCGCGAACTTGCTGTGCGAGCGCCTGGCCGATCTAGGCTTCCGCAGTTATGTCGATGCTGCCGGCAACCCAGTGGGCGAGATCGGCTCGGGCGAGCGCGAGATCGTGCTGCTGGGCCACATCGACACCGTGGAGGGCTTCATCGCCGTGCGCCGGGAGGGCGACCTCCTTTACGGGCGCGGAGCTGTGGACGCCAAGGGCCCGATGGCCGCTTTCATCCTGGCGGCCGCCAGAGCACGACCGCGCAACTTGCGCCTAACCGTAATTGGGGCGGTAGAGGAAGAGGCCGCCAGCTCGCGCGGCGCCCGCCAGGCCATGCAGCGCCCCCGACCCGAGTTCGCCATCGTCGGCGAGCCGAGCGGTTGGGCGGGGATCACCCTCGGCTACAAGGGCCGGCTTTGGATCCACTACTCGCTTGTGCGGCCGATGCGTCACTCCGCTGGGCCGGGCCGCTCCGCCCCCGAGGACGCGGTAGCCTTCTGGAACGCTCTTCAGGCAGCGGCGACGGAGTTCAACCAGGGCAAGCGTCCCTTCGACGCCCTCGACCTGTCGCTGCGGCGCATCAACTCCCGAGCCGATGGCTTCGCCGAGCGAGTGGAGCAGTTGATTGCCCTACGGGTACCGGTTGATTTCGAGGTCGCCTCGTTCAAGTCCCTCGTCGGCGAGTTGGCCGGGGAGGCCGTCTGTCAATTCAGTAACGAGGACCCCGCCTTCCGCGCCAACAAGAACAACCCGCTGGTGCGAGCCTTCACCGCTGCCATCCGCGCGGCCGGTGGCGAGCCGCGCTTCAAGCTGAAGACCGGCACCTCGGATATGAACGTGCTGGGCCCCGTCTGGGACTGCCCCATAGTCGCTTACGGCCCGGGCGACTCCAGCCTCGATCACACCCCCAACGAGCACGTCTCCCTCGCCGAGTTCCGGCGCGCCGTGGACGTCCTCGCGGCAGTCCTAGAGTCACTATAGGCTCGACCGGCTACCGCGGGCGACCCGGAACACCACGAGCGCAGTTCGGTTCCGCTTCTCTACTCGATTAAGCCAGGTCCGCTTGCTTCCCTGCTACTCTCCGGGCCAGCGGTCTTCGTCCGCCGCGCCCGGGCCAGGTCTGGCTTGTCTGATCTCCGCAGGCCGATTGGCAGTGGCAGCGAGCCTCGCGTAGAATGGCGGCGAACGTAGTAGCCGGCCGGGGGTTGCAGGAGTGGAAAGAGACTTAGTCGTGGGCATCGACCTGGGCGGGACCCGCTTTCGCGTGGGCCTCTTCCGCACCGACGGCAAGATGATCCGTCGCCAGGGCTGGGCCACAGAGGCGGCAGCCGGACCGCATGCGGTCATAGACCGCTTGGCGACTGCCGTGCGCGAGACTTGCGCCAGGGAAGGCCTGGCCAGAGTCGTGGGCGTCGGCTTGGGCTCGCCGGGCCCGCTCGACCCCTGGCGCGGTGTGGTCCTAGAGACCCCCAACATGCCGGGTTGGCACAATGTATCTCTCAAGGAAGAGATGGAGACGCGGCTCGGCCTGCCCGTCCACGTGAACAACGATGCCAACCTGGCCGCTTTGGGCGAGTCCTCCTATGGCGCGGCGACCGGACTGCGGGACGTGGTCTACTTCACAGTCAGCACGGGCATCGGCGGCGGCGTGCTTGTCGACGGCAAGCTGTTGCTGGGAGCGCACGGTTTGGCCGCCGAGCTCGGGCACACGATCATTCTGCCCGAGGGCCCGCTCTGCGGCTGCGGCCATCGAGGCTGCCTAGAATCCGTGGCCTCGGGCACTGCCATCGCGCGCGAGGCCCGACTCCGCCTGGCGCGCGGCGACCCTTCAAGTCTGTTGGGGATGAGTCAAGAGGACTTGGCGACGGTCGACGCCGAGATGGTGGCCCGAGCGGCAGCGGCGGGCGATCCACTGGCCGGCGAAGTCTTCGACACGGCGGCCGGTTTCCTCGGCCTCGGCGTGGTCAACGCTTTGCACACCTTCGACCCGGAGATAGTCGTAATCGGCGGTGGTGTCAGCCTCGCCGGTGATTTGTTGTTCCGGCCGGTGCGCCGGGTCGTGTCAGAGAGGGCAATGGTTCCGTATAGGGACAGGGCCCCCATCGTGCCGGCGGCCCTGGGCGACGACGCCGGTCTGTACGGCGCGGCAGCGCTGGTCTTGACGGAGGTATTCGGCGGGGCGTAGGAAGCACAGGCGCGAGGGAGGTGCCCCCGACGTCGGGACCGGAGCGGACTGAAGTCCGCACTACTAACGACGAGGAGCCCGTGTTTGTAGTGCGGACTTTAGTCCGCTCCCCGCCTATCAGGGGCCGACCGGAGCCGGGGCAAGGCCCGGCGCTAATCCAGTTTCCCCAGGTACAGGCGTCAAACTGAAACCCTCTTTCGGACGCACGCCAGTCGCTCTGCCGTCCAGGGACCGCCAATGGTCCAATTGCTACACCACAACCTGCAGAGCTGCAGGGTGCAGGCATAGTTTGACCGGTGTTTCCCCTAGCGGATCGCCGTCAACCTGGAAATACACCGGCTCCACCGAATGCACCTCCAACGTCCGCGCGCGAAAGACGTCGACTTTGGGGTGAGTCACGTGGGTGCCCTCGTAGATCTTGGGCAGATTGACCACCAGTTCCGGCCGGCTGAGGTCTCCCAGGATCACCACGTCGAACTGGCCGTCGGTGAGACTCGCCTGGGGCGCAATCCGCATGCCGCCTCCGAAGTACTGGCCGTTGGCGGCAATGATCGAGGCAACGCGACGGCGCGTCACTTCACCGTCAGCCACCATCTCGACTCGCTTGTTGCGAAATGAAAGAAGGCAGAGGAACACGCTCGACAGGTAGGGGATCGTTCCGCCGCCCCGCGGGGCGATAGTGTTGGCGCGCCGTGATACCTCTACGTCGAATCCCATGCCCGCGAAATTGGCGAAATAGCAGTGCCTGGCGGCGCCGGCGGCCGTGTATTCCGCCTCTCCAATGTCAATCGCGACGGTGCGCGCGTCCACCAGGCGCCTGGTTGCCTCCAGGTAGTCCAGCGGTATGCCGAGGGTGCGGCAGAGGTCTACCCCTCGGCCGGTGGGAACGATGCCCAGACGAGGACCACCCCCGGCGACCCCGGTTTCGGTCAGAAGGCCGTTGACAATTTCGCTGACCGTGCCGTCGCCGCCCACGGCGACGACGCACTTGTAGCCGCGCGCCGCCGCTTGTGCCGCCAAGGCCTGGGCTTCGCCCTGTTTCCCGGTGACGGTTTGCTCGAAATCGTAACCTAGCTGGCGGAGTAGGGGCTCGGCTCTCTCCCAGCGCTTAGCCGAACTACCTCCGCCCGCTACCGGATTGACAATTACCAGGTTCCGCACCACTGCCATCCCTCCCGCGCCGGCAATCCACCGCACCGCCATTATAGAGCGGGACACGGCGGTCGTGTGGCTCGTCCGACTAGCCTGGCGAGCCGCCTGGCTTGCCGCCCTAGTATGGTTCGTGTAGAATGACCCCGGCAGCGCGTTTGCCGGTGCTTATGCTAAAAGACAACCCCTGGCTCCGTGCCCTCATAGTACTGCTGGTTCTGGCGGCAGGCCTTCACGTGGCCGGTCTGCTGTGGGACCTCGCTATGCGCTACGGCGACATCATCATCCTCTTTCTGCTGGCCTGGTTGATCGCCTTCGTCCTCCGCCCATTGGCGAAGACGCTATCCGCTCTGGGCCGCGTCCCTTGGCCCTTGAGCGTTGCTGCCGTGTACATCATTTTCTTCGCGATTGCGGTGGGGCTAGGCATTGTTTTGGTTCCGTTGTTGGTTGCCCAGCTGGCCGAACTGGCCGTCGCCATTCCCGGCTGGCTACAACAATTGGCGCTGTGGTACGGCGATGTTCAACGCAGCCTGCCGGAACAGCTGCAGGCCGCCAATATCGCCAACATCATTAGCCCCCGCGACTTGGTGGCCCAAGGACAGCAACTAGCCACCAGCGCTCTGCAGAATGCCGTCAGCCTGGCCACGGGCGTCGCCTCGGCCTTGCTGGGCCTCACACTCGTGCTCGTGGTCTCTTTTTACCTCACCCTTGACGGCGAGCGCCTCACGCGTCAGACGATTCGCGCTATGCCCTCGGGCTATAGGGAACAGGTTAGATTCCTATTGGACAGCGTTGAGCGCTCGTTCGGAGGCTTCTTGCGAGGGCAGCTCATCCAGGCGTTCGTCTACGCGACCGGCACCGCCGTCATCATGCAGGTGGCCGGCTTGGGTTTCATCGTCGTGTCAACGACCATTGCCGCTCTGGCAATGGTGATCCCTTTCTTCGGGCCGATCATCGCCATTGTGCCACCGCTGATCCTCGCGGCCGCCCAGGGTGGCGTTACTCTGACCCTGCAGGTGTTCATAGCCTTGTTCGTCCTCCAGCAGATCGTCTTCAACGTGCTAGCGCCGAAGGTGATGAGTGACGCAGTAGGGCTGCATCCGCTCCTCGTCCTAATGGCGATACTGGTCGGCGGCAGAGCAGCCGGCCTGGCAGGCGCGATATTTGGCGTGCCGGTCACAGCGGTGCTGGTGGCGCTGTTAGGCTTCTTCTATCAGCGCCTGGTACCGGCAACCGATGAGGGCGCTGAGAAGGATGAGAGCACGGAGAGGAAAGACGCTGACATTCCCGCGTCCAGGGCACCCAGCGCTGCCACTCTGCGGGCGATTTGGGATAGTTACTCGCGACGCAACCGGCAAGGTAGCCACAAGGCACGAGGAGGTTAGAGCGCGATGGGCATCCGAAAAGCGGTATTCCCGGCCGCCGGCTGGGGCACTAGGTTCCTGCCGGCGACCAAGGCGCAACCGAAAGAGATGCTGCCACTTGTCGATAAGCCTATCATTCAGTATGCGGTGGAGGAGGCAGTCAACTCCGGCGCGTGCGAGATCATCATCGTCACCGCTGTGGGCAAGCGAGCCATCGAGGATCACTTCGATAGTTCGTTCGAACTAGAACACGCGCTCGCCAAGAAAGGCGCCGAGACCCTTCTGGCAGAGGTGCGAGCGATTTCCGAGCTAGCCGAGATCTCGTATATCCGCCAGAAGGAGCAACTGGGACTTGGGCACGCGGTCTGGGTGACTCGCAACCTGGTCGGCAACGAGCCGTTCGCCGTCATTCTCAGCGACGACATCATCGATTCGGAGGTGCCTTGCCTGCGTCAGATGGTCGACGTATTCGAGCGCTATGGCGGCAGCGTCCTTGCCGTGGAGCGAGTGCCACGTTCCGAGATCGGCAGTTATGGCGTCATTGCCGCCACCAAGATCGCCGACCGGGTCTACCGGGTGGAAGACCTGGTGGAGAAACCGGACCCCGCCGATGCGCCGTCCAACCTGGGCATCGTCGGACGATACATCCTTACGCCTCGCATTTTCGCGTTATTGGGCGAGACCAGACCGGGCAAGGGCGGCGAGATCCAGCTCACCGACGGCTTGCGAGCGCTCCTGCGGGAGGAGCCCATCTTCGCCTACGAGTTCGAGGGCCGGCGCTACGATGCCGGAGCCAAGATCGGCTTCCTCAAAGCGACCGTCGAGATGGCTCTGAAACGAGGCGACTTGGTCAAGGAGTTCGCCGCCTATCTTCGCCGGCTAGACCTGCCACCTGAGCAATAGCCCGAGCAGTCTGGACCTTCGACGCCCGAGATTCATCCACCTGAATTCGGTTCACGACTCAATCTACGCCTTCGGCGTCCAGGGCTTGCTGCGAGGCGAACTGCCGCAAGTCGGCGGAAGGCAGTGCGCCGCGCAGCTCTACGGTGCCCTGGCGGGCCACTACTCCCACCGGATATTCCTGCGGCTCCATCACCTCAAACAGCACCTGCTGCACACTCGCTTCAAGATTCTGGTCCTCTCGCCGCTGGGCCTCGGTGCATTCAGTCATGTGTGGCAGCCCTTTCCCTGAAGTCTAATCAGCCGTGCTGAGCAGCCTGGCCGGGCAGGGTCAATGCCACGCTGACCGGTGCCGCCTCGGCACTGGCACGCTACCTGCGGCAGAGAGACGGCGGAAGCCCGACCGCACGCGCGGCGGCGAGTCCCGGAGGTTGCGGCGTGGAGCGACCTAGGATCTTGACTGGAGACAGGCCCACGGGCCGCTTGCACCTTGGCCACTACGTGGGCACGCTTGCCAACCGCGTGCGTCTCCAGGACACCTACCAGTGCTTCTTCATCATCGCGGACCTGCACATGCTCACGACCAAGTATGAGTACTTAGCGGAGGTTGGGCGCGACGTGCGCGAGCTGGTGCTCGATTATCTGGCAGTGGGCATTGACCCCAACAAGAGCACCACATATCTCCAGTCGCAGGTGCCTGAGGTCACGGAACTGGCGACCATCTTCTCGATGCTCGTCAGCGTTCCTCGTCTGCAGAGAGTGCCGACGCTCAAAGAAGTCATGCGTGACCTGCGGATCGGCACCGCGTCGCTCGGTCTGCTCTCCTACCCGGTTCTGCAGGCGGCGGACATCCTGATGGTGCGAGCCAGTCTAGTGCCCGTCGGTAAGGACCAGGCGTCGCACGTGGAGGTCACCCGTGAGATCGCCCAGCGCTTCAACGCCCTCTACGGCGACGTCTTTCCGGTCCCCGAGGCCTTGATCGGCGACGTACCGACCTTGCCGGGCACCAACGGCACTGCTAAGATGAGCAAGAGCCTGGACAATGCCATCTATCTTGCCGACGACCCGGGGACTGTCCAAAGACGGGTGATGGGGATGTACACCGACCCGACTCGGATACACTCCACCGACCCCGGGCATTTGAAGGGCAATCCGGTCTTCATTTACCACGACGTTTTCAACCCGAACAAAGCCGAAGTGGCGGAGCTCAAAGCCCGCTACCGGGCGGGAAAAGTCGGCGATGTCGAGGTCAAGCGCCGTTTGGTGGAGGCTCTGACCGCCTTCCTGGCGCCCATTCAGGAGCGTCGCCGCCAGTTCGCCGAGCAGCCCAGTCTCGTGGAGGCGATTCTACGGCAGGGCAGCGAATTGGCCCGACAGGAGGCACGACGCACCTTGGTAGACGCCAAACGGGCGATGGGTCTGGATTACTTCAGCGCCTCATTCGCAAGAGACGACTAGAAGTGGGAGAACCGCGACGATGAAGAATGCTCTGCTGCTAGTGGACGTGCAAAACGACTTTACCCCCGGCGGGGCCTTGGGAGTGCCGGGCGGAGACGAGATTGTCCCAATCATCGACGACTACATTGACCTTGCCCAGGCGGCGCGGATGATCATCATCGCCTCGCGCGATTGGCATCCACCTGAGACAAAACACTTCCGCCAGTGGGGCGGTACCTGGCCGCCACACTGCGTGCAGGGAACGAGGGGTGCCGAGTTTCGCCCAGACCTGCGACTGCCCAAGGACGCTTGGGTCGTGTCGAAGGGCATGGATCCCAATGAGGACGCCTACTCCGTATTTCAGGCCACAGCGCCCGACGGGGCGCCGTTCAAAGACCTGCTGCAGAGGCTCTGGGTGGGCAGGCTGTTCATCGGGGGGCTGGCGACCGACTACTGCGTGCTGAATTCCGTTATTGACGCCGCCGCCATAGGCGTGCAGACAACCGTGCTGGCCGACGCCGTGCGTGGCATCAATCTGGCTCCAGGCGACATCGAACGCGCGATAGCGCAGATGGTCGCCGCCGGAGCCAGTCTGACCGTTCTCAACCGCTTCTCCCACTGCTTGCACACGCCATGAGAGGTTCCCCTTTAGTCTGGAACTTCGCCCGCACCGCGCTGGGGCGTGTGGCACAACCTCTGCCTCGACCTGGATGGTTGGCATAACCGCGCTTCAGGGGAGGTGGCTAAGTTGGCAGCTAATAGCAGTAGCTTCAGGCGCAGAGAGGCTATCAAGCGAGCGACGGACCTCTATCGTCAGAGAGTCCTGGAAGGGGTAGACATGAGCAGCGGGCCGTGCCTTTCAGATGAGGTGGTGCCCGACTGGTGCGTAGATGTCGCCCACAACCCACGGCAGCCCGTGGACGACCTGCCGGAGAACCAGTGCTCGACTTTTCGCGAGGGGCGTGTCCATCACTTCGTCGAGCTGGACACGCAGGGCAACCTGATCAGGGCGCGCTAGCCCACGCGGTGGGCTGCGCCGACACTAGGCTGCCGCGGTGTGACAGCCCGCAGGCTGTGTGCTAGAATAGCGCTAACGTCGTCTGGGAGGTTGCGCTATGCCGGTTGTCAAGGTCACTTGGTACACAGGTAGAACCCACCAGCAGAAGGCGGAACTTGCCAGGGCGATCACCGAAGCCGTGGTGCGCATCGGCAAGACCACGGCGGAGCACACGCAGGTGGTTTTCGAGGATGTTGCCAAGGAGGACTGGGCCACGGCGGGCGTGCTTGAATCCGATAGGAAGTAGGTTGGGGGCGGTCGGCCTGTTCTGCTATGTAGGCCCAGGCCGCTTCTGTTTGCCATGAGCGGTATCGTTCGCCAAGCCGGCTGCATAGTCCTCCGCGGTGACTGCGCCATTGTGCGGCGCACGGTGAATGGCGACTGGGTTTTCCCCAAGGGACACCTGGAACCAGGGGAATTGCCGGAACAGGCCGCCGGACGCGAGGTCGCCGAAGAAACTGGCCTGCACGTCGACATAGGGCCTGAAGTGGGCCAGGATACCTTCAATTATGGCGGCGAGGTCAGACAGGTGGTCTATTTTCTGGGCCACGTACGGCGAGAGCTGCCGACTTGGCCGCAGCATTTGAACCGGGACGCTTTTCCGATCCCCCTGGAGCAGGTTCGCCGGACTCTCAGTTTCGAGGGCAGCCGTGCCCTGTGGGACCGGGCGCGCGAGTTGGAGAAGGAGCAGCAAGGATGATTCCCCTGGAGGTACTCCAAAACCTAGCCGAGAAGACACCGAGCAAGATCATATTGATGATTATTGACGGCTTGGGCGGGATGCCCAACCCAGAGACAGGGCTGACGGAACTGGAAACGGCCAACCTTCCCAATCTGGACGCGATGGCCGGGCGATCGATTGCCGGCCTGAGCGATCCAGTGGGGCCCGGCATCTCTCCTGGCAGCGGCGCGGGCCATCTGGCGCTGTTTGGCTACGACCCCATCAAGTATGACATCGGCAGAGGAGCGCTCTCCGCTTTTGGCCTGGACTTCCACTTGGAGGCCAATGACCTCGCCGTCCGGGCCAACTTCGCCACTATCGACGACAACGGAATCGTCACCGATCGCCGGGCCGGTCGCATTCCGACCGAGTACAACCGCGAACTAGCGGAACTCCTCCGCCAGATCAAGATTCCCGGCGTTGAGGTTTTCGTCGTTACCGAGAGCGGCCATCGCCTTCTGCTCGTCTTTAGGAGCGACAATCTGAGCGACGAACTCACGTCCACCGACCCCCTCATTGTCAACCAGCCGATCCGTGAAGCTGAGCCCGTCGTACCGGCGGCAGCGCACGCGGCGGAAGTCATCAATGCCTTCTCCGGCGAAGCCAGACGGGTGCTTTCCGGCAAGCATCCAGCTAACGGCATCTTGATGCGCGGTTTCGCCAAACGGCCGAACATACCGTCGTTTCAGACGCTCTACAAGCTCACACCCGCGGCCGTCGCCGCTTACCCCATGTACCGCGGGGTCGCGCGCTTGATCGGCATGGAAGCCCTGCCGACCGGCAACAGCATCGCCGCCGAGTTTCAGGTCGTGGCCGACAACTTCGAACGCTTTGACTTCTTTTTCGTGCACGTTAAATATGGAGACACGGCAGGAGAGGATGGCGACTTCTCACGCAAGGTTCGGGTGCTGGAGGAGGTCGACGAGAACATGCCGACCCTTCTCAACTTGAAACCCGACGTGTTCGTCGTGACGGGAGACCACAGCACGCCTGCCGTGCTGAAGAACCATTCTTGGCATCCGGTACCCTTCATGCTGCAATCCCCTCTCTGCATCCCGGACAAGCTGCCGTCGTTCGACGAACGGGCCGTACGGGGGGGCAGCCTCTTTCGCTTCCCCGCTAGGGAAGGAATGTCGCTGATGCTGGGCTACGCGCAGAAGCTGGGCCGCTTCGGCGCCTAGAACCGGGCCACTAGTCTTCAGGGGGCGCTGTCTGGGGACGCGCCCTTTCTTTATGTCCTGCGAAAGTGCACTTGGCCCGAAGCGGGCCGGGTGCTACAATACGCGTGCCCGCCGCCGGGGGCGCTGGGCGTTGCACACTGGTGAGGGGGACTCGATGTTGGAGAGAGTGACGGTTGTAGGGTCGGGCACGATGGGCGAGGCCTTCGTCAAGGGGCTTCTCGGGCGAGAAATCCTGGACGCCGGGCAAATCGTGGCGACGGATGCTCTACCTGAGCGCCGCGCGGCCATGAAGGAAACCTACGGCGTTCTGGTTACCGAAGACAACGGCGAGGCAGTGGCAGGGGCCGACGTCGTAGTATTGGCTGTAAAGCCGCAAGTCGTACGCCGAGTTCTCGACAGCATAAACGGCCGCATGGAACGGCACCAGCTCGTCATCACGATCGTGGCCGGCATCCCCATCGCCACAGTGGTCGAGCGCATGCATCACCTAGCGGTCGTGCGCGCCATGCCCAATACGCCTGGTCAGATCGGCCAGGGGGCCACCGTCTGGACGGCCACAACCCAAGTCACCCCTCTGCAAAGGGAACAGACTGGCGCCATCCTCCGTGCCTTGGGCGTAGAGGTCTACGTCGACGATGAGCGGTACCTGGACGCGGCGACGGCGCTCTCCGGCAGCGGGCCGGCCTACGTGTACTTGTTCTACGAGGCATTGGTAGACGCGGGCGTGCACATCGGTTTTTCTCGCCACCAGGCGGAGGAGCTCGTGTATCACACAATCGTCGGCTCGCTCGCTTTTCTGAAGCAGTCCGGCAAGCATCCGGCCGAGTTGCGCAACGGGGTCACCTCGCCGGGTGGGACCACGACCGAGGCGCTGCTGGAAATGGAAGACTCGCGCCTTCGCGCCGGGATTATCAAGGGCGTGGCGGCCGCCTACCGGCGCTCCATCGCCCTCGGCAAAGGCGCCTTCTAAGGTAGTAGTCCGGCGGCCGGGAAACGCAGGTGCGCTCAGGTTGTGAGCACCCGTTCTCTGCCCGAGGGCGCACAGCCTACTCGATAACCCGCCCTTTCATTTTCGGATCCAGGTAATCCCTGATGGCATCGCCGAACAGGTTGGCGCACAACACGGTCATGGTCAACGCCAGCCCGGGGAAGACCACCAGCCACCAGGGCGGCCGGAAAGTCTCCGCCAGAATGCCACCCAGCATGTTTCCCCAAGACGGTGCGGGCGGCGGCACACCTACACCCAGGAAGCTGAGCGCCGCCTCCGTGACCATGGCCACGCCGATATTGGCAGTCGCCACTACCAAAAAAGGCGCGATGCATTGAGGAGCGATGTGCCTCAACATGATTCGCGGCGTCGTTGCCCCTACGGTCTTGGCCGCTTCCACGTAGGCGTACTCCTTGACCGACAGCGCGACCGAACGGATGACCCGGGTGGAAAGCGGGATGCGGGTAACGGCGATGGCTAGAATCACGGTCGAAAGGCCAGCGCCCACGCCAGAGAGAAGAAGCATCGCCAGGATCAGCCCGGGGAAAGCCATCATCACGTCCAGAATACGCTGGCTAATCAGGTCAAAGCGGCCACCCAAATAACCACTGACCACGCCCCAGCAAAGGCCGATGCTATCCCCCACGAAGACCGACGTCAAAGCAACGACCAGAGAGATACGCGCGCCGAAGAACACGCGAGCCAGGGTATCGCGGCCCATGTGGTCGGTGCCGAAGAGGTGCTCGGCGTTTGGCGCCAAGCGCGCCGCGCCATAGTTGGCCTCGATGGGGTCGAACGGGACCAGCTGCCCGGCGAAAATGGCCACCAGGGCAACCAAGATCAAGAAGCAGGCGGCCACCGTACCTGTTGGCGAGGACCTGACGAACCGGCGCAGGGAACGCCAGAAGCCGGCGTCGTCACGACGAACTAGCGCTTGTGCTTCACCCCGGCCGCCGGGCGCCGCCACTATCTCGCTCATTTGTCCCTCACTGCCGACCGGCTGTAGGTAGGTACTACAGCAGCCATCGGCTCAGTTGTCGAACCGGATGCGGGGGTCGAGCCAGCCGTAGGTCATATCAATCAACAAGTTGATCGCGGCAAAGACGACACCGTACAGGAGGACTAGATTCTGGATCATCATCCAGTCACGCTCCCCCACGGCCGTCACCAGAGAAGTGCCAAGTCCCGGCACCAGGAAGGCTCGCTCTACAGCCACCGAACCGCCCAGGAGTCCACCCAGCGCTACGCCGGACACAGTGACCACGGGCAATAGGGCGTTACGCAGTACGTGCCGCCAGACCAGAGCAGATTCCGTGAGGCCCTTCGCTCTAGCCGTGCGTACGTAGTCCTCCTGCAACACCTCCATCGTAGCGGAGCGGGTCATGCGGGCAGTAAGCGCCGCGACCGTTATCCCCAACACGAAAGCCGGCCCGAGACACATTTGCAGATTGGCCCAGGGATCATCCCATAAGTAGACGATCGTGATGGGCGGCCGGTAAGTGAAGCCCAGGATCATCACCAGTAGAATCAGCAGGGCAATCCAGAAAGAGGGAACGGCCACGAACAGAATGACGAAGAGGCGAGCCACTGTGTCGGGCCATTTGTTGCGCCAGATGGCGCTGACGATTCCCACGGGAATGCCGACGAGCCAGGAGATGATAATCGCCATAAGGGCGATTTCCGCCGTGATGGGTCCTCTTCTGGCGATGATCCCGCCAATCGGCTCGTTGCGCCAGAAAGAATGACCAAATTCCAGGTGGGCGATGTCGTTCATCCAGCTGAGGTACTGCTCAGGTAGCGACCTATCGAGCCCCAGGCTGTGGCGGGCCGCCTGAATGTCCTCCTCACTCATGACCATGATGGCGCCTTCTCCCTGGAGGGCGCTGAGCGGATCACCCGGCAGCACCCGCATCGCCAGGAAGATGAGGAGCGTAATGCCGAAAAGGGTAGGAACCGCTAGCACCAAACGGCGCATAAGATAACGCTGCACATCTCTCCTTTCGAGAGCCAGCCGTTAGCATAGAAGGCGTGACCCCGCCTCTCCCTTCGCGACCGGAGAGGCGGGGCGGCGTGAGACGGGCGGGAGACGGGTTCGCCCTACTTATCGAGCCAGACGGGATCCAACCGGCCCCAGTTGGAGTGCCGCCACTTCTCCACCGACAGTCCCTTGACGTACTTGGCCAGGACCTGGGAGTGCTGGGTGAAGCCGGTGATGATGAAGGGCGGGTTCTGGTCCAGCAGGTCCATGCCCTTGTTGAACAGATCCTTCAGTTTAGCCTTGTCGGTTTCCTTGTTGATCTGGTCGAGAACGGCGTCGAACTCGGGATTGGAGTACTTGTCGACGTTCTGCGAGCCGCCCGTCTTAAGGTAGGCGTTCCACATGGGCGTCGGGTCCGCGATCGGGTTGTCAAACTTCGTCTCGACCAGAATGTCGTAGGTCCCCTTGACGTAGTTGTCGGCCAGCAGACTACGCTCGATCAAGGTGATCTTGCAGTTGATGCCCAGGTTCTTGCGGAACTCCTCCTGGTAAGCCGGAGCCATGATCTCCGCCGCCCAGGCCGCCGTGGCGGTCACGAGCTCGACGGTGGGGAATCCTTTGCCGTCAGGGAATCCGGCGTCCGCCAGCAGCTTCTTGGCATCGGCGACGTCCTGGGTCTTGTCCGGCCGGTAGCCGGGCATCTTGTCGAGTTCCGCCTGCGGGGTGGCATAGGGCGCGGCATCCGGCATCCAGCGGCCTTCGGTGATCGGCTCCTGATCCTGGTACGCCTTGAAGATGTTCTGCCGGCTGACGGCCAGGAACATCGCTCGCCGCACGCGCTTGTCATCGAACGGCTTGCGGGTGTTGTTGATGTGGCAGGTGTGGGAAGCCAGGCTGGGAGTGCGCATGGTTAGGTACTTGTCTGGGCTCTTCTGGGCCTGCCGCCAGACGTCGACGGAGGAATTGAACGTCATGTCTGCCTGGCCGGTGAGAACGGCTGTGCCACGATCGGTCATCTGTGGCACGTGGATCAGCTCCATGCCGTCCACGTAGGGGATGTCCTTGTCGTAATAGTCCGGATTGCGCTCCCAGATGATCTTCTCGTTAGCCCGCATCTCCTTCAGGCGGAAGGGACCGGTGCCCATCGGGTTGACCTTGCGCAGGTCGTAGTTGTTGGACTCGATTTGCTTCTTGCTCAGAATCGGGAAGCCGAAGTTCTGGCAGCTGCCGCCGGTCAGCACCTCCAGGAAGTAAGCGGTGGGTTGCTTCAAGGTGAACTTCACCGTCAGCTTGTCCACGGCCTCCACCTTGTCTACGGTGTTCAGGTAATCCTTCCACTGGGTAATGATACCCGCGGGAGGATCGAGCACCTTCTTAAAGGTTGTAACCACGTCATCCGAGCTGAGAACCGTGCCGTCCTGGAACTTGACGCCGTCCTTGAGTTTGAAGGTGTAGACCTTGCCATCTCCTGAGATGTCCCACTTGTCCGCCAGGTCCGGGATGATCGTGTTCAGGCCGTCATTGAGATTGAGCCGCACGAGCCCGTTATAGGCCATCCACAGGTTCATCGGCCAGCCGACGCCTGCGTAGAAGTCATAGTGGGCCACGGTCGAGGGACCGGCTACGCGCAGCACTCCACCTTTCTTTATGTTAGTTTCAGGCGCGTGCAGCGATACCGGTTTCGCTCCTGCCGCGGCCGGAGTGGGCTGGGCGACTTGAGCGGGCGCAACGGTCGCCACCGGGGCAGGCGGAGCGGCAGGTTTGGACGTTTCGGCCGCCTTGGGTGCGGCAGTTGGGGAGGGGGTACTTGCGCTACAGGCGGCGAGCACACCAGCGCCCAACGTGAGAGCGGCGGAGGTGAGGAGCTGTCTGCGAGTGATAGTGCGACCGAGGTTGAGTCTATTCACGCTCTGATTCTCCCTTCGGCCGAGGCCGTACTTCTTCCGCGCAATTTGGACGCGAGTAAACGGAACGCCTCACTGGACGGCCTACGTCGCCGTCCAAAACAGGATTCGGGACCGGAGATCCGCGCAGTGTTCGCACCTTCCGCGTGCGCCGCTCTGAGGTCGCTGGCACGGCCTCCATTCTCCTTGCGCCTGTGCAGGGGAAAATGGCGCCGCGACGCTAGCGCGGGCTGTGTCTTTGCCGCTTCACCTCCTTGAGATGCAATCAAGAACGCGCTTTGCCGCTCGTGCGGCATTGCGAAGTTATATCAGCCGCAACCTGCCCTGTCAAGCAGAAGGTCGGATAGCAGAAGGTCGGATAGGCTTTCGGGCAGGTACCAGCCGGGCAGGGCCGGTCAACGACCTTCCCCGGATGCTCGAGTCGCCATCTCAATCGCCAGGTGTACTGCTTCGGCGGGAGTGGCCGCCCTCACGATTCGTTGGTCCGCCTCGCCGTCTCGCGCCAGCTCCCAGGTATTGAGGCCGACCACCGGTCGACCCAGTTTGAGTGCCAGGGCGATTTCGGAGAGCGTGCCGTAGCGCCCTTCCACCGCTATGACCGCCTGGCTTGTTTTTGCGACCAGCACGTTGCGCGCTTCGCCCAACCCGGTGACGATGGGCACCGCGACAAAAGGGTTGGCCGAAGCCGCGCTGTCGCCCGGCAGGATGCCGACGGTCTGCCCTCCCGCTGACAGCGCCCCCTGGCAAGCTGCCCGCATCACGCCCCCCAGCCCGCCGCAGACAAGGGAGCAGCCCGCCTCGGCTAGCAGGCGGCCCACTTCTTGAGCCACCGCCGCCGCGGCAGGCCCGCAGTCGCCGTCGCCAACCACCCCTATGAACAGCCGATGCTTCATCATCTCGCTCCTCCTTCGGCGCTGGCTGCACACCGCG
This sequence comes from Chloroflexota bacterium, assembly GCA_021847625.1. Next base: position 5,171 of record JAJZQK010000003.1, on the reverse strand, counting down.
GGCCCCCAAATGGGCTTGTCCGCCAGGTTCCGCCGTGGTATAATCCAGCCCTCAGCGCCACGCCAGGGGTGGGAGCGCCGCCTTGCAGAGTCAGTTGGTCCGCATCAACCCCCGGCCCGACGTCACATCGGGCCAGTCGCGCTATTCCCCACCCCTTAGCAACTGCTTCAACCGACGTCCAAGACCGCCAGCTGCGTCACGGGCTCCGGCTGCCGACCTTGTGTCTGAGCCGGACCTGCCCTTGAGCAATTAAGGCTAGAGAGGTGCGCATGTACGCGGACAAGACCATCGGCGAATTCCTCCGGGAACTATCGTCTGGAGCGCCGACGCCAGGCGGGGGCAGTGCCGCGGCGCTGAGTGGCGCGACGGGCGCAGCACTCGTCTGCATGGTCTGCAATCTGACCATCGGTAGAGAGAAGTATAAGGCAGTCGAGAGCGAAATGCAGACGATCCTGGCGCAAGCCAGCAGTCTGCGCGATGAGCTGCTCGCCGCCATTGACGCCGACGTGGCCGCCTACGGTGTGGTGGCAGCCGCTAGCAAGATGCCTCGCGGCACCGACGAAGAGAAAGCGGCACGCACTCGCGCCCTGCAGGCGGCGCTCAAGGCGGCCACGCGGCCGCCGCTAGACACGGCTCGCCTTTGCGCCGAAGTGATGGGACTGTGCCGGCCGGTGGGTGAGCGAGGCAACGTCAATGCCGTCAGCGATGCCGGGGTTGGCATTGCCGAGGCGGAGGCAGGGCTGCGCTCGGCAGCCTTGAACGTGAAGATCAATCTGGGACTGATCAAGGACCCCGACTTTGTGGCCGAAGCCCAGCGAATGCTGAACGGGTACCTGGCAGGGAAGGCCGAACTGCGTGAGGCAGTGCTGCGTACCGTTGAAGCAAAACTATAGGTCGCATGACCTGCACTGGAGGGCATATGGTAGCGAGAGTCCTGGATGGCAAAGCCCTGGCGGCGGCGATGAAGGAAGAACTCAAGGGCGCGGTCGCCGCCTTCAAGTCCGAACACGGCTTCGTCCCCGGCATCACCGTGGTGCAGGTAGGCCATGACCCGGCTTCAGAGCGCTACGTGAGGCAAATCGGGCGCAGCTTCGAGGACGTAGGGATGACGTTCTCGCTCCACCAGCCGGAGACTTCTATCACCCAGGCGGAGATGGTCGGTCTAGTCGAGGATCTGAACGATGACCCGGCCGTCAGCGGCATCATCGTCCAGATGCCCCTGCCCAAACACCTGCCACAGGAGGCGGTGGCCAACGGCATCGCCCCGCAAAAGGACGTGGACGGCATCAACCCAACCAACGCGGGTCGGTTGCTCGCCGGGAGCGGCCAGTTCTTCGCCCCGGCGACGCCAAGCGGCGGGATGGAGATTCTGCGGCGGGAGGGCGTCGAACTGAGCGGCAGGCGCGCCGTGGTAGTCGGGCGCAGCAACATCGTCGGCAAACCGATGGCGCTGCTGCTCCTGCACCAGAATGCCACCGTTACCATCTGTCACTCCCGCACGCGCGACCTGCCGGCGGTGTGTAGAGAGGCGGACATCCTCGTCGCCGCCATAGGCAAGCCGCGATTCATTACGCAGGACATGATCAAACCGGGCGCAATTGTGATAGACTTCGGCGTCAACGTGGTTAACGGCAAGGCCGTTGGCGACGTAGACTACGAGGCGGCGCTGGAGACCGCCTCTGCCATCACCCCGGTGCCCGGCGGCACGGGACCCATGACTAATGTGATGCTGCTGCGCAATACTCTGCGCGCCGCGGAACTGCTGCTTGCGGAGAAGGGTTGATTCTGGGGGCGCCGCCGGACTGTCGCCAGCGGGGCCCACGCGCCAAAAAACAACGACGGAGGAAGAGCGATAGTGAGCGAAAGCAAACCGGTACCCAGCGACCTTGAAATTGCCCAGGCGGCACAGATGAAGCCGATCGCCGCCATTGCCGAGGAGCTCGGCCTTACGGACGACGAAATTGAGCTCTATGGCAAGTACAAGGCGAAGGTCTCTCTCGACGTCCGGGAGCGCCTGAAGGACAAGCCCAATGGCAAGTACATCGACGTGACGGCCATCACGCCAACGCCTTTGGGTGAGGGCAAGACCGTAACTACCATTGGCCTGTCCATGGCACTAAATCGCATCGGCAAGAAGACGGTGACCTGCATTCGCCAGCCCTCACTCGGGCCCGTCTTCGGCATCAAGGGCGGCGCGGCCGGCGGCGGTTATTCCCAGGTCGTGCCCATGGAGGACTTCAACCTCCATCTCACCGGCGACACGCACGCCGTGTCCATGGCGCACAACCTTCTCGCCGCTTTCGTCGACAATCATATTATGCACGGCAACTCCCTGGACATCGACCCCTTCAGCATCACCTGGCCGCGTGTCTTGGACATCAGCGACCGCTCCCTGCGCCGGATCGTCATTGGCCTTGGGGGCAAGGACAATGGCGTACCGCGGGAATCTGGCTTCGACATCGCCGTGGCCTCTGAAGTGATGGCGATCCTCGCCCTCACCACGGGCCTGCGGGACCTGCGCGAGCGACTGGGTCGAATCGTCATCGGCTTCAGCAAGAGCGGCAAGCCAATTACCGCCGACGACCTGCACGCCGCGGGCGCGATGACGGTGTTGATGCGCGATGCGATCAAGCCCAACCTGCTGCAAACACTGGAGCACACGCCGTGCTTTGTGCACGCGGGACCCTTCGCCAACATCGCGCACGGCAACAACTCAATCGTCGCCGACCAGATCGCCCTCAAGCTGGGCGACTACGTGGTTACCGAGAGCGGCTTCGGGGCCGACATGGGCGCCGAGAAATTCATGGATATCAAATGCCGCTATTCCGGCCTGACGCCGAACTGCGTAGTGATCGTGGCCACCGTGCGCGCCCTCAAGATGCACAGCGGCCGCTTCAAGGTAGTCGCGGGCAAGCCGCTCGACCCTGGTTTGGTGCAGGAGAACCTGCTGGCGGTCGCGGACGGCTGCGCCAACCTCGAGAAGCAGGTCGAGAACATGAAGCAGTTTGGCGTGCCCGTGGTCGTCGCCCTCAACCGCTTCACCGCCGACACCAGCAAGGAGATCGAGTTGGTGCAGAAGAGGGCGGTAGAGGCAGGGGCCGAGGGCGCCTACGTCAGCGAGGTCTGGGCGAAGGGCGGTGCCGGCGGCGAGGAATTGGCCCGGGCAGTGGCCAAAGCGGCCGATAAGCCGAGTAACTTCCAGTTCCTCTACCCGCTAGACGCTTCCATCAAGGAGAAGATCGAGGCGATCGCCACGAAGATCTACGGCGCCGACGGCGTGGACTACCTGCCGGCCGCGGAGCAGAAGATCCGGCTGTACACCAAGACCGGCTACGACAAGCTGCCCATCTGCATGGCGAAAACCCATCTCTCGCTCTCCCACGACCAGAACTTGAAGGGACGGCCGCGCGGCTTCCGGGTGCCGATCCGCGACATCCGCGCCTCGATGGGTGCCGGCTTCCTCTATCCACTCTTGGGCGAGATGCGCACCATGCCCGGCCTGCCGTCAGTACCTGCCGGCAACGTGGTGGATATCGACGAAGAAGGTCGCACGCTCGGCCTGTTCTAAGACTCACTCGTCTTCGGCGACCAGTACTGGCCCCGGCTCTAGGCCGGGGCCAGTTCCTTGCCCACCACCGGAGCACTCCCGCGGGCACTTTACGCGAATCAGCCGGAAATTCGCCCGCGACCCCTTGACAATTGCCTCGCGGCGTGCTAATTTATAAATAGCCCCGAGGAACTGGGTGGTGCCGCGAGGACCTGAACAAACGGCGGAAGGGCCCAGCGGAACGGCAACAACCGAAGGTCGGAAGGCCGGAAGCGAAAGCCGGGAAGCGAAGGCAAAGAGGCCGGGAGGCCGGAACGCAAGCGGACGTTAGGTGATAGGGCGGAAGGGTGCGATGCCCGGAAGCGCGAAGCCGGCGTAGCGAGGCGAGAAGGTAAGGAACGGACGGTAACCGGAAGGTTACTCGGGGCTGAGTTATCTCTTCTCTTCTCCAGAGGAGGGATTCCTGTTTGCCGAGCTGCCGTCGGCTGAGGCTTCACTTTGTCGGGCCTCAGCCGTTTCCGCGACTTACTCGACCTCTGCCGGTAACTCCCCTGCGTCTCCCGCGGACCCCGGCTCGTTGCGGACGTCAAAACGGATGTCATATTTGCTCATTAGGCTCTTGAAGTCCCGGTTATAGAAGAGCTTGATATTGATGTCGGGGTACAGTTCCCGCAATCGTCGCAGCTTGCGATTCTTCTTGGTGACGAGTTTCTGGCGAAGCGTGGTCAGCTCGACAAAGAGGTCCAGTTCCGGCAGATAGAAGTCGGGGGCAAAGCTCTCGACGGCAGTGCCAGCGTCGTCCCAACGCAAAGCGAAGGTGCGAGGTTCGTATTGCCAATCTATCTGATAGAAGTCCAGGATGCGGGCGAACTCGCGTTCGCTTGCATGGGCATAATGCGGCCCCTTGCTGCCGTTGCCTCCGCTCCCATTACCGTGCTTGTTCAACAGTCCCTCCGGAATCCTCAGTCGACCGCCAGCGGCGCGCCGACCAGGGGTATTGTAACACGGACCGCGGTCGGGGTCCCAACACCACGACTCCGACCGGCCACAGCAAGCGAGAGGTGCCATTTGACCCTCGTTTCGTCGCTCGGCTATAATCTCGACCGGACTGTCAGGCGAGGTTCGGCGAGTGCGGGCTCTGGAGCGGTTTGAGGCCTTCATCGAGAGTCTCCTTGAGACTCCCTTCGCGGGAATGCAGGGCGGCAGTCTGCAGCCGGTGCAGATCGCCAATCTGATACTGCGCGAAATGGAGGGCCGCCAGGCAATTGGTCCAGGTAGGGTGTACGTTCCCAATCGGTTCTCGGTCGTACTCAGTCCGCAGGACCACGGCAACCTCACAGCCGCGGTCCCGGCCCTGTCGCAGGTGCTGGCAACCTACGCCGCGGATACCGCTGCCGAACGCGGCTGGTCGCTGATGGGCGCAGTAGAAGTGGAGATGGCTACTGACCCGGCGCTTCATCGCGGCCGGGTACGGGTCCGGGGCCAGACTGTGGCAACCGAAGGCAAATCCGGCGAAGGCGTGGTTCAGCACACCCAGGCCCTCGACGGACAGGCGTTGGCGGCCGCGCTTGCCGCTGAGGCTCCCCCGGCTCAACTACTGATGCTGGACGGCTCCCACCGCCCG
>JAJZQK010000396.1 GCA_021847625.1 Chloroflexota bacterium | reverse complement strand
AAGAAGGCGCCCTTGAGGTTAACGCTGTGCAGCTTGTCCCACTGCGCCTCCGTCACGTCGATCGAGGGCCCGCGGATGTTGATGCCCACGCCGTTGAACAGCACGTCCAGCTTGCCGAACTTGTCGACCGCGAAGTCGACAACCTTCTGGCTCTCAACGGGCCGGGAGACGTCCAGCTTGATCGCGAAGGCCTTCTTGCCGGCCTCGCGAATCCGCGCCGCCACCTGCTCGGCCGCCTCCAGGTTCAGGTCGGCCACGATCATATCTCCGCCCGCATCCGCCAGGCCCAGGGCGACGGCCTGGCCCAGGCCGCCCACCCCGGCGGCGATGCAGGACTTGCCGTCGAGCCTCATCGACGAGAAGCTCCAACCGTTTTCTGCTTCTGCCATTGTCCGCTGTTTTCCTCCGTTTAGAATCTGCCGCCGACCGCGGCCGCGAGCAACCCCGCCCGGCCGAGAGGGACCCGGTGCTAGCTGGGCGGTAGCGCTCGCCGTTCTGCCTGTCCCCAGTATATCAAAAAACCTCCCCCGTACGGAGGGCGAAGTGGCGGCGATTCGTCCAGCACAACGAAGTGAGGGGCCCGCGCGGGCCCCTCGTTCTACCGTGCGGTGAGTGGGAAGCGACTACTTGTCGAGCCAGGTCTGCGAGAAGTCGGTGTTGTAGTCGACGTCCGTGTCGACGCCGATCGTGTACTTGGCGGTGATGTACAGCTCCGGGTTGTACATCAGCGGCAGGCAGAACGACTCGTCCAGGATGTACTCGCAGAGCTTGCGGTACTTGGGCTTGCGCTCCTCCATGTTGTAGCTGGAGGCGGCATCCTCGTACAGTTCGATGTACTTGGCATCGCCGAAGCGGGTCATGCCGATCTTAGGCGTCCAGGCCTTGGCGCCGCCGATGAGGGTATCCGGGTCGTAGTTCGCGCGCGCGTAGGCGTGCACGGCCGTCTCGAAGCCCTCGTTCAGGTGCCGCTGGTCGTAGGCCGCGTTGTCCACCTCTTCAATCTTGGCCTTAATGCCGATCTTGGCCAGGTCCTGCTGGTAGAGCACGGCGATGTCCGAGTACTCCGGCTGGCGTTGGCGGCTGGTGAGGATCGAGGTCTCGAAGCCGTTTGGCACCCCGGCCTCGGCCAGCAGAGCCTTCGCCTTCGCGATATCCGGCTTGATCGACTTGGCCAGGTCGGGGAAGTAGGCCTGCGACTGCGCCGGCCAGGGGACGCACTGCCAGTCGCCCAGGCCGAGCATGACCGTCTTCCAGTAGTGCTCGCGGTCGATGCACCAGTTCACAGCCTGGCGCACCTTCTTGTTGGTGAAGGGGCCCTTGGTCGTGAGGAGCAGGATGTCGTACAGGGTGCGGATGGCGCCCTGGGAGACCACGAAGTTGGCGTTGCTCTGGAAGCGCACCGCGTCGGATAGCGCCGGCCGCAGCACGACGTCGAGGGCGCCCGCCTCCAGCTGGGTCACCATCGACTGGGCGTCCGAGAGGAGGAAGATCTTCACCTCGTCGACGTACGGCAGGCCGTTGCGCCAGTAGTTGGGGTTCTTCTTGAGCAGGATGTGGTCGCCCGGCACGAACGTGTCGAAGATGAACGGGCCGGTGCCGCTGCCCTTCTTGACGAAGTCGGTCTTGTCGACGTTCTCCTTGTCGACGACATGCAGCTTCGACATCAGGTCGTAGATGCCCGGATAGGGCGACTTGAAGGACCACTTGACGGTGTAGGGATCGGGCGCCTCGGCCTTCGTGACCTTGTCGGCCATGAACTTGTAGAGCGAGCCGACCGTCTGGTCCTGGTTGCGTGTAAGCGAGAAGTTGACGTCCTCGGCGGTCATCTCCCGCCCAGTATGGAACTTGACGCCCTTGCGCAGGTTGAAGGTGATGCCCAGGCCGTCCTCGGCGACCTCCCACTTCTCCGCCAGGTACGGCTGCGGCACCATCTTCTTGTCGTACTGGATCGGCGTGTCGAAGAGGTTGAAGAGCAACGGGAATTCGGACGGATGCTGGATCGTGGGCTCGAACTGCGACAGGTCGCCGAGCTGTCCGCACTTCAGCTGACCGCCCTTCTTCGGCTGCTTGGCGCCCCCGGCGGCGGGGGTGGTTCCCGCTTGCGGCTGGCCGCCCGAGGCCGGCGCCTGCGTCGGTGCCGGGGCGGCGGGCGAGCAAGCGGCCAGAACGGCGGCACCCGTGGTCGCTGCCAGGAAGGTTAGTGCCGAGCGTCGTGTGCATCGGCGGGAAAAGAGATCCGCGGTCATTGCCTTTCTTTCCTCCATTTTCATAGTAGGATAACTTGGTTGGCAAACGATCGGCCTTCTAACGGGGACGTGAAACCCAAAGACGGCTTTCAGGCTCCTAGAGCGCCGTCCCCCGCTCGCGGGCGGGCTCAGTTGATAAATCCCCCTATCTACCTCCTTGTCCCGACTTATCTCGGTGCGCCCCTACTACCTGCCGCCTGCGCGATGACCTTGAGCGCCACCTGCCTGGGAACGACGGGTTGTAGACGAATCCCAGGCCTATCCCTACTAGTTCCCTCGAGAGATCTGTCGCGGGTCCAGCACATCGCGCAGGGCGTCGGATAGCGTGTTGAGTCCCGCCAGCAGCATTGTCAGAGCTATGCCTGGGAAGACGCCGAAGTAGGCGGCCTGGCGCAGATACTGGCGTGACTCGTTCAGCATCGAGCCCCAGGAAGGCTCAGGCGGCTGCGCCCCCAGACCCAGGAAGGAAAGACCGGCCTCCAGCAATACTGCCTGCGCCATGGCCACCGTCACCTGCACCAGGAGGGGCGAGATGGTATTGGGCATCACGCCCCGGAAGATGATCCGCGTGTCGGAGGCACCGAGCGTCCGCGCGGCGGTGATGTACTCTTTCTCTTTCTCGACGAAGACGCTCGCCCGCGTGATGCGGTAGAAGATGGGCATGTTGATCAGGGCCACGGCAACGGCGGCGTTCACCACCCCCGGGCCCAGGGCGGCCGCCACCGCCACGCCGAGGAGGATGGCCGGGAAGGCCAGGATCGTGTCCCAAATCCGGCTCATCACCGCCTCGGCCAGGCCGCCGACGTAAGCGCCGATCAGGCCGGTCGTCACCCCGACGAGCGCGCCCAAGATCACGGCGACAAGGCCAACCATCAGCGAAATCCTGGTCCCCCAGATGATCCGCGAGAAGAGGTCACGCCCAAACTGGTCGGTCCCCAAGACGAACGGCCCGCCGAGGCCATCGGGCGGCCGCAACTCAAAGCCCGAGCGCACCATCAATGGGTCGTAGGGCGCGATGTAGGGCGCCGCTAGCGCCACCAGTATCAGGAAGACGGTCATGCTCAGACCGAACAAGCCCAGTGGGTTGCGCACGAGCCGCGAGAAGCTCATCTTGAACAGGCTCTCGGGGTGGCGCGGCGGGATGACCAATTGGTTCTCTACAGCAGTCTGTGCCATCGTTCCTTCCCCTCTCCGCTGCCTCTATGAGCTCTTCCTAGCGTCCAGCCGGATGCGCGGGTCCAGGAAGGCATACGATACGTCGATCAACAGGTTCAGAAGCACGAACACGCCGACGAAGAGCACCAGCGAGCCCTGCACCACGGTGTAGTCGCGGTTGGCAATGCCCTGCATGATCAGCCGCCCCATCCCCGGCCAAGCGAAGACCGACTCGATGATGACGGCGCCGCCGAGGAGGTAGCCGAAGTGGATGCCCACCACGGTAATCACCGGAATGAGGGCGTTGCGCAGGGCATGGCGCACCACGATCACCCGCTGCGACAGGCCCTTGGCGTGGGCGGTGCGGATGTAGTCCTCACCCAGCACCTCCAGCATCGCCGCCCGGGTAAAACGGGCAACTGTGGCGCTGGCGAAGACGGCCAGACTCAGCGCCGGCATGACCAGCGACTTCCAGGCGATCCCCGGGTTGGACATGAACTCTATACGCCCCCCGGGGGGCAGCATGCCAAGCTCGAGCGAGAACAAGATGATCAGCAAGATGCCCAGCCAAAAGTTGGGTACGGACATCGCGATCGCGTTGTAAGCCGAGATTATGAAGTCAGGCAGACGCCGCTGGTTGAGGGCGGCGATCAGGCCCAGGGGGATGCCGATGATCACCTGCAGCAGAGCGGCGGCCACGGCCAGCTCGAAGGTGGCCCCCGCCTTCTGCTGGATCAAGGTCCAGACGGGGTACTTGCTGGTGTAGGAAACGCCGAAGTCGAGGCGGACAACGTGGCCGAGCCAAGCCAAGTACTGCATGGGCAGCGGCTGGTCGAGCCCCATCTCCTGGCGGATCGCCGCCAGAGCCTCGGGCGTGGCGTCCGGGCCGGCGTAGGTTATGGCCGGGTCGCCCGGGATGGAGTGCATAATGGTGAAGATTAGGATCGAAGCGAGCAGCAGCACCGGAATCAATTGAATGATCCGCCTGATCAGATAAGCCCCCACGTGGTCCTCCCTTGGCATGATGATCGGCTACCGTGTTGGACCGTGGACAAACC
>JAJZQK010000395.1 GCA_021847625.1 Chloroflexota bacterium | reverse complement strand
ATCTGGTCTCTGACCGAGGACAGCAGGTTAGGGCGACCGGGCTCCGTCTCCTGCCAACGCGGCTCGAGCCCTTGCCTTTTCAGAAAGTCGGCCAGGGGCCGGGCAGCCAGGCCCTCTTGTCCGGGCGGGTCTATGCTTGGCGCGGCGATGAGGGATTCCAGCAGAGGCAGGGTCTCACTTGCGGCAAAACGGCGAAAGTTCTCAACCCAGGACAATCGATTCCTCCAATGATTACTGGACATTGCGGGGGTCCCAGAGGTCGCGCAGGCCATCGCCCAGGAGGTTGAAGGCCAGCACCGCCAGCATAATGGTGATACCGGGGAACACGGAGATCCAGGGCGCAATCTGCAGATACGGCCGCCCCTCGTTGAGAATAGACCCCCAGGAAGGATGGGGCGGCTGGATGCCTAGGCCCAGGTAACTGAGAGACGCCTCGGTGAGGATAGCATAGCACAGCGTGACCGCGGCCTGCACTACCACCGGAGCCAGGACGTTAGGCAGCACGTGGCGCCAGAGAATCCTCTTCACGGGCGCCCCCAACGTGCGGGCCGCCAGCACGTACTCTCGCTCCTTCTCGACTAGCGTCGGCCCCCGGGCCACCCGGAAGAAGAACGGGGTATAGACGACGGTAATGGCAACAATGACGTTCTGCACGCTGGGACCGAGGATACCGGCGACGACTATCGCCAGCAGTAACGATGGAAAGCTGAAGAAGACGTCCATTAGCCGACCGAGCGCCTGGTCAACCATCTTGCCGAAATAGCCCGCCAGCAACCCAAGGATGGTGCCCAGGACGCTGGCCATACCAACGGAGGCAAAGGCAATCCCAAGGGAAGAACGACTGCCGTAGACGATGCGGGTCCAGACGTCCCTGCCGAAGATGTCGGTGCCCAGCCAGGCCGCGGGCGAGGGACCGACCATGGCTTGGCTCACGTTCATTTTGTACGGGTCGGCCGGCGTCATCAGATTGGGAAGGAGGGTTATCAGGATGAAGACCAAGGCGAGGGCCAGCCCCAGGAAGACCAGACGGTTGCGCAGCGCGCCCCAGGCAGCCCGTCTTAGCGCCGACGGCCCGGTCGCCAAGCCCTCTTCAGTCTCATCGGTGATGAGTCTTGTCGCCAAGAGGCTCCTCCCTAAGTGTAGCGGATCCGCGGGTCCAGGAAGGCGTAGATCAGATCCGTGATCAGGTTGATCAGCATAAACAGCACGGCCACGAAGACAACCGCCCCCTGCACCAGAGGATAGTCGCGTTGCACAAGCCCCTGGAGAAGCAAGCGGCCGACGCCGGGCAGGGTGAACACCTCCTCCACGACGACCGCCCCTCCGAGAAGGTAGCCCATTTGCAGGCCCGTGACGGTGACTACCGGAATCAGGGCGTTCCTCAAGGCATGCCGCAACAGTACCGCACGCCCAGGCAGCCCTTTGGAGTGAGCCGTCCGGACGTAGTCCTGGCGAAGGACCTCCAACACCGCGTTGCGGGTCATTCGCACGACGACCGCCGCGCTAGCCGTGCCGAGCGTGACGACGGGCAGCGCCATCAACGTGAGGTTGCCCCCCAGATCGTCAAGGGGCGAGATCCAGCGCATCGGCGGGGACCACCGTAGGTAGAGGGAGAACAACAGAATCAACATCGAGCCCTGCCAGAAGACTGGCACCGACAGACCGGCGAGCGAGGCCACGCGCAGCAGGTTGTCCTCGAGACGGTTCTGGCGCACGGCAGCCCACACGCCTAAAGGAATGCCGACAACCGCCGAGAACAGCGTCGCCAAGAAGGCGAGCTCCAACGTCACGCTCATCCCGTCGACGATGTGGTTCAGCACCGGCCCGCCAAGCCGCCAGGACTGGCCGAGGTCCCCGGTGAGGACCCCGGCCAGCCAAGTCGCGTACTGCACATACCAGGGCTGGTCCAGCCCGAAAAAGCGGCGTAGTTCCGCTACCTGTCGAGGATTGGACTGGCTCTGCAGGTCGATCATCTGAGAGACGACGTCGCCGGGCACCATCCTCAGAAGAACGAAGATGACCAGACTCAACCCCACCAGGGTAACGCCGGTATATGCGAGACGGCGAAGGATATAGGCGTACAAACGACTCTACCCCATCCCGACGTAGCGTAGACCGTGATAGTATCCGGTTGGGTGCTGATTGAAGTTCTTCACAGCCTTGGTCTGGGCGGTGATGATATCGGCCGAGTAGAGCGGTATCCACGGGCACTGCTCGGCGACCAGCTGCTGCACCTGCAGATAGACCTTCTCCCGTTCGGCCCGGTCGAGCGTGGTTCTGCCCTTGTCGAGCAGCGCCGAGATCTCGGCGTTGTTCCAACGGCGGAAGTCCTGGCCCTCCGGCTGCTTGTGGAGGTGATTGTAGAAGAGCATATCGGGATCGAGGAAGCCGGCCCAGCTGTTCATAGTGAATGTGGGCATCTTCCTGTTGCTGAAATCGTCGATCCAAATGCCAAGGTCCACGGGCGCTATCTCGGCGGTGATGCCGATCTCTTTGAGGTTCTCCACGATCACCTGGGCCGCCGCGTTGAGGGCGCTGTAACCGACGATGCTGCGGAGAGTCAGCTTGAGCGGCGTCGTAATGCCCCCTTCTTGCAGCAGCTGCTTGGCCTTGGCCACATCCCGTTTGAAGAACGGGTTCTGCTCATTCGACATGGCGCCCCAAAGGGCAGCCGGGTAACCGCCCACGAGAGTGCCAAGGCCGCCGATCGCCGCGGCCATTATCGACTCGCGATCCAGCGCCACAGAGATCGCTTGCCGCAGCTTCACGTTGTCGAACGGCGCCACGGACACCGGGAAATCCAGGACGTCCCAGCGGAGAGCCTTGGCACGACCGGCTACCAGATTCGGGTCATCCTTGAACAAGAGATAGTTCTTGCTGTCCTCGAAAAGCGCTACGTTTACCTCGCCCGTTCGCAGACCGGCGACAATGTTGGCCTCATCGGGGATGATCCTGATAGTCAGCTCGTCCAACTGCACGTTCGGGGCGTGCCACGACTTTGGGTTCTTCTGGAGCACTAGCCGCTGGTTCTGTACGAACTCCTTCACCGTATAGGGCCCGGTACCCACAGCTGTTTGTTTTAGGTCGTTCTGTTTGTCGCCATCCTTAGGTATGATGTACGAGTAGCGACCGCCTAGAGCAGCTAGCAGAGCAGACGATGGCTTGCTAAGCGTCATTTCCACCGTGTACTTGTCGGTCGCTTTGATATCGCTAATCGCGGAATAGAAACCCTTACCGGCGGAGTTCTGGGCCAATTTGATGGAGTAGATGACGTCGTCTCCGTCCGCCTCCTTGCCGTTGCTGAAATAGGCGCCCTTACGTAGGTGGAAGACCCACTTGGTGCCCGTGGCTTCCCAACTCTCGGCTAGCCCAGGGCCGATGGTCAAATCGTCCTTCCAGTCGACAAGGGCGTCGTATGTCAGGCAGCTGCGCCGCATGCGAGCGTCCGAGATCTCCTGGAAGGGCTCCAGGTTGGGCGTGTCGACCTTGGTCGCGAAGACCAGCTTCCCGCCCGCCGGTTTGGCAGCTGCCGTAGGCGCGGCGGCCGGCGCCTTCGTGGGAGCGGGCGCACTGGGCGGGGCGCTGGTGGCGGGGGCAGTGGCAGGAGGGGCGGTGGTGGGCCCAGGCTGGGGTTGGGCGCAGGCAGCCAGCAGGATGCCGACGCCGCCAAGCCCCATTGCCTTGAGCACGTCACGGCGGGTAACCGGGTGATCGCTCTGCCACGAATGAGTAACAGTTTGCTTGCTCTCTTCCATTGGTCACCTCCGTATTTTCTTGTTGGATTGCGGGCCGTTTATTCGACAGTGATGCCGGCCTCAAAGCCGCTCCGCACGGCCCCGGCGAGATTCCCCGCTTTGAGGCAGTCGCCCGCCACGCGAACCTCGATGCCGCTGCCGTCGAGCTGCCGGGCTAGGGAGTCATCCGGCTTGACCCCCGTCGCAAAGACAACCGAATTGACACCATTGATCGCGTTGCTGATACCACCTCTCTCGTACTTGACCGTCCCCCTTTCGATCGAGATTACCTTCGAGTTGGTAAGAATCTCGACCCCTTGCGCCGCGAGCTGCTCGATCAGCAGCTCGCGGGTCCACCAAATCAGCTCGGTCGCCACCTCGGGCAACATCTCCACGATAGTAACGCTCTTTCCATTGGCTGCTAGGAACTCAGCGGTTTCGCAGCCAACGTCCCCACCGCCAATGACGACCACGTTCCGCCCGACCTCCGCCCGCCCGGAGAGTACATCCCAGGCGGTGGTAACTTGTTGGTCCCGCACAGGCACGGGCGCCATCGTTGGCCGCGAGCCGGTGGCCACAATCACCACGTCCGGCCGGCCGGCAAGCAGGTCTCCCGCCTTTGCCTCGGTCCCCAAGACAACCTCGACCGTGGATAGCTCCACCACCCGCCGAATGTAGGCCAGGTAACGCCCCATCTCCGCCTTGTGGGGAGGTGTCGCGGCCAGAGG
>JAJZQK010000394.1 GCA_021847625.1 Chloroflexota bacterium | reverse complement strand
ACGGATTCCGCCATCAACTCTTCGACCGGCGCCAGGCGGCTGATGAGCATTGTCTTATTCCAGGCGCGAAGCTCTTTCCGCACCGTGGCCAGCAGAGATGTAGGCGGAACGGCGGTTCGCACTAGCACGATGACGCCATTGCCCCAACTCACCTGCCGGTGTGGAATGTACACGGTGGGCAGCGGAGCGCCGTCGACGCTGAATCCCTTCACATCGCCGACCACCCCCACGATGGTCATCCAGCCCTCGCCCCGGCGGATGCGTTTCCCTATTGGATCTTCTATGCCCTCGCGGCTTTAGGGCTGATCGGAGCGGGATTCGCCGTCGCTCGCCTCATTCCGATCGGACGGAAAGGGAAGGGGACGGGACGGGAGGACCGGGCCGCCACGCGATCCGCTTTCGCCCAAGCGGCCCGCGCGCTCGAACGGCCCGATGCCGACCCGCGCGAGGTACTGCGCGTCGGCTTCGAAGAGGGGCACCAGGAGATGATCGTGCTGCGCGACATCCCGTTCCACTCCATGTGCGAGCATCACCTCCTGCCTTTCCACGGCGTGGCCCACATCGGCTACATCCCACACGGGAGGGTCGTCGGCATTAGCAAGCTCGCCCGCGTGGTAGAGATCCTGGCCCGCCGACCCCAGCTGCAGGAGCGCCTCACCAGTCAGATCGCAGACAGCATCGTCGAGGGACTGGCACCGCAGGGGGTGGCCGTCGTCGTCGAGGCAGAGCACCTGTGCATGACGATGCGCGGGATCAAGAAGCCCGGTTCCCGGGTGGTGACGTCGGCCAACCGCGGCCTCTTCCGCCGGTCGGCGACGCGGGCCGAGTTCTTCTCCATCATCCAGGGGAAGATGGCCTAGATTGTTTGGAGTAGAGACGAAGTGTGGAATCCGCGCATATTGGTGATCGATAGCCCTGGCCAACTGGAAGCGGAGATGGCCGCCGTGGGCGTGGACCCCATAGGGGCCGAAATCATGCTGCCGAAGGGTGTCTTCCGGGCCGTGAAGATCGAAGGACTGCGCACGCAGGCCGCGAACATCATCAAACAGGAGATGCTAGCCAAGGGCGGCGAGGCCGCCACCTCGTGGAGCAGTGTCGTTTCCACGGGCGAAACGACCGACGTCCTCCTTCTCGGCACCCTCCGCCAGTACAGGCGCCTAATCTCGCGCCTGGGCATGCAGCCCTTCGGCCTGCGGAGCCTCGCAGACGCCCTAAAGGAGGCAATAGAGCATTTCGATTCCGTCCCTAGATCCACGCTCTGCGGGGGGCTTACGCTGGAGTGGGGCAAACGTACCTACGTCATGGGCATCATCAACGCCACGTTCGACTCGTTCTCCGGCGACGGCCTCGGTACGGACGTCGAGGCGGCGGTCGCCCAGGCACGGCACTTCGTGGAGGAGGGAGCAGACCTCCTGGATGTGGGCGGCGAGTCGACCCGTCCCGGCCACACTCCGGTCGAAGCCGACGAGGAGCTGCGCCGCGTCCTTCCCGTGCTGAAAGCCGTCATCGCCAGCGTCGACATGCCGGTTTCCATCGACACGTACAAGGCCGAAGTCGCCGAGGCGGCCATCGCCGAAGGCGCGGACATGGTCAACGATATCTGGGGCCTGCGCAAAGACCCGCGCCTGGCGACGGTCGTGGCCCAGGCCGCAGTCCCCGTGGTGATAATGCACAACCAGGACGGCACCGAGTACCACGACCTCATGGCCGACATCACGCGGTCGCTGCGAGAGAGCGTCGAGATTGCCCTCAACGCGGGTGTGGCCGAGGCCAACATCATCGTCGATCCGGGTATCGGCTTCGGCAAGCGGCGAGAACACAATCTGGAAGTGATGGCCCGACTCGCCGAACTGCGCGTGCTGGGGCGGCCCATCCTGCTGGGGACCTCTCGTAAATCGACCATCGGTTACGTGCTCAACCTGCCGCCGGATCAGCGGGTGGAGGGAACAGCCGCTACCGTCGCCATCGGCATTGCCAACGGGGCCGACATTGTCCGCGTGCACGACGTCAAGGAGATGGTCCGGGTGGCCCGCATGTCAGATGCGATTGCGCGGGGAAGATGGCAAGAGTATTCCTAGGCCTCGGCGCCAACCTGGGCGACGCCCGCGCCAACATCGAGAAAGCGCTGAGCCTACTCGAATCGCGGATGCACATTGGCGCCGTCTCCTCGTGGTACGATACCGCCCCCGTGGGCTACCTGGATCAGCCGCGCTTCCTGAACCTCGTCTGCGAAGGAACCACGGACCTGGCCCCCGCGGAGTTGCTGACATTCGTCAAGGGGATCGAGCAGCAACTGGGCCGACAGCCCACGGTGCGCTACGGTCCCCGCCCCGTCGATATAGATATACTACTATACGACGATAAGGTTATACGTGCTCCGGACCTGGAGATTCCTCATCCGCGCCTGGCCGAGCGGGGCTTCGTCCTCCTCCCGCTGGCCGAAATCGCGGCGGCGGTGATCGTCCCGGGAACGGGCAAGACGGTAGACGAGCTGCGTCGGGCCTTGCCCGAGCAGGATGTGAAGAGGCTTGGCCAAGACTAGAAGGGGTCTGAGACAATGTACGAGGTGACCGTGCGCAAGCACTTTGATGCCGCCCACTATCTGCGTGACTACAACGGCCGTTGCGAGAACCTGCACGGCCACAGATACGAGGTCGCCATCACGGCGAGAAGCCGCGAGCTCGACCAAACCGGCCTCGCCTTCGACTTCACCCGCCTTAAAGGCGTGCTCCAGGAACGGTTCCTCGACCGCTACGATCACGTCTGCCTGAACGACGTCAACCCCTACACCGAGATTAACCCCTCGGCGGAGAACATCGCCCGCACGATCTACTTAGGGATGCGCGAGGCGCTGGCTGGCAGCCCGGCGACCCTCCATGGCGTGACCGTCTGGGAGTCGCCGGACAGCTGGTGCACGTACACCGAGGATTAGGGTGTTCGGGACCACGAAGGCTCGATTTCGAGGCTGATGTCGAGCGCCCTCACCGAGTGCGTCAGGGCACCCACCGAGATTATGTCGACGCTGGTCTCGGCGACGGCCCGCAGGGTCTCCAGCGTGATGCCGCCGGAGGCCTCCAGCACCGCCCGTCCAGCCACCTCTTCGACGGCCCGGCGCATGTCCTCGACCGACATGTTGTCTAGAAGAATGGCGTCGGCACCGGCGCCCAGCGCCTCGCGCATCTCCGCGAGGGTCTCCACTTCTACCTCCACCCGTATCGTGTGCGGGGCCCGCTCCCGCGCCCGCCGCACTACCTCGCCCAGTGACAGCCCCATCGACCGCGCCACCGCCAGGTGGTTATCCTTGATCAGGATGCCGTCGCTGAGGTTCTGGCGGTGGTTGTAGCCGCCTCCCACGCGCACGGCGTACTTCTCCAAGAGCCGTAGGCCGGGCGTCGTCTTGCGGGTCTCCACCAGCCGCACGTCAAGCCCCCCCAGCGCCTCCACGTACCGCGCGGTCACCGTGGCGATGCCGCTCAGGCGCTGCAGGAAATTGAGCGCCACCCGCTCGGCCGTCAGGATACTGGCGGCGGAGCCTCTGATCGTCGCGATCACGGCCCCTTTCTCCGCCCTGCTGCCATCCTCCAGGCGTTTCTCCACCTGCAGACTATCGTCGACGAGGTGAAACGCCAGCGCCAGCACGTCGACGCCGCAAACCACCCCCGGCTCCTTCATGATCGCCGTTGCGGTTGCCTTGGCTTCCGGGGGAACGACGACGCTCGTCGTCAGGTCGCCCCAGGCGATATCCTCGGCCAACGCCTGCTCCACGATCTTCTTCGCGCCGGTTGGAGCCACGCTCATTCCCCATCCCTCTTGAAAACGACGTGTCGCCGCCAGGCAGGCGACTCCTCGGGGAAATCGAGCCGGAAGTGCGCGCCACGGCTTTCCTCGCGCAGCAGTGCCGCCTCGCACATGATTCGTCCCACCAGGATGGCGTTGGCCAGCTCGTAGCCCGCTCTATCTTCCACCGGTCCAAGCGAGAGCTGCCAGCCCGCCAGCTGCCTCCTAGCCGCCAGCAGACCGTCCCGCGTCCTTGCCAAGCCGACCATCTGCCACATCAAGCGCTGCAAATCCTCGAACTGGGGCGCCGGGCCGGCTTCGCCCACCTCCTCCGGACCGGCCAGCTCCGCGTGGAGGTCCCCCGGGTGGAGGCCCGGATGCACGCCTATCGCCTCGCCGTTGCCGAGGGCCTTCTCCACGATCCGCCGCCCGAACACGAGCACTTCCAGGAGCGAGTTGCTGGCCAATCTGTTCGCCCCGTGCACCCCCGTGCAGGCGCATTCCCCGCAGGCAAACAGGCCCGGGATACTCGTCTGGCCCCACAGTCCCGTCCGCACGCCGCCCATCATGTAGTGGGCAGCCGGGGCGACCGGGATCGGCGTCGCCGTTATGTCGAGGCCATAACCCCGGCAGGTCTTGTAAATGCTGGGGAATCGCGTGGTCACGAGCGAGGCAGGCAGGTGCGAGA
>JAJZQK010000393.1 GCA_021847625.1 Chloroflexota bacterium | reverse complement strand
CCATCTGTGCAGTCCCCTCCTTCTACTACCAGATCGGATTCGACCAGGTGAAGGACGTCTTCAAGAGGCTCGTCGACGCCGTCAGCATCCCGGTATGGGTTTACAACAACCCGCCCACGACGCGCGTCACCATGACCGTCGACTTGATCGTCCAGCTCGCGGAGCTGGGGACGAAGGGCTTCAAGGACTCCAGCGCCAGCCTGAAGTTGTTCCAGGACGTCCTGCAGGCCGTGGACCGTGACGACTTCACGATCATGCAGGGCACGCCATTCCTGGCCTTCCCGTCGTTCATCGCTGGAGCGGACGGCTACATTGGCGGACTTGCCACCGTCTACCCCCAGTTCCTCAAGGCCATGTTCGTCGCCGTGAAAGAGGGCGACGCCAAACGTGCGGTGGAGCTAGAGCGTGCCACTCCCGAGCTCTTCGCCCTCACCGGCGGGCCGTTCGCCTTGACGAAGCAGCACGCCGTGCTGCGGGCCCGAGGCTGCAACGCCGGCCAGCCCCGGTCTCCGTTCGCCCCGGTCACGGCCGCCGAGATGGATTGGGCCAAGCAGGCGGCGAAACGCGCGGACGAGCTTCTCCAGAGCCTGGGCCTGCCGCTCTAGAAGAGCACAGCCCGTCTCCACCCCTATTTCCTTCTTGGAGGTAGTTCCCGTTGGCATACAAAGTAGTGGTAGGCTCCAGATTCTTCGGCAAGTTCGCGCCGGAAGCAGAGGAGATCCTGCGCGAGGCCGGCTGCACGCTGGTTCGTGACCCCGACGCACTCTACCTTAACGAACAACGGCTGCTGGGTCTGGTACCGGACGCCGACGCCATCATCACCGGCGTGGATCCCATCACACCCCCTGTGCTGGAAGCAGCCGGGCGTCTGAAGATCGTCGCCAAACACGGCGTCGGCGTCGACAACATAGATATCCCGACGGCCACCCGCCGGGGAGTGATCGTCTCGACCGCCGTGGGCAGCAACGACACCTCCGTTGCTGAGCTGGCCTTCGCCTTGATGCTTGCGTCGGCGCGGCGGATATCGGTCGCCGACCGCCAGGTCAGGACGGGCACCTGGCCTCGGTTCGTGGGCACCGAGCTCTCCGGCAAGACGCTCGGTTTGGTCGGGCTGGGTCGGATCGGCAAGGGTGTGGCCTTGCGCGCCCTCGCCTTTGGCATGAAGGTAGTCGCCTACGACGTCTATCAGAACGCCGCCTTCGCCGCCGCGCACGACATCGCCTACGTCCCCCTCGACGACCTCCTCGCCCAGGCCGACTTCATCTCCGTGCACGTGCCGCTGATGGAAAGCACCAGGTACCTAATCGACGAGCCCCAACTGCGCAAGATGAAGCCGAGCGCGTACCTGGTCAACACGTCCAGGGGGCCCGTGGTGCGCGAGGCGGCGCTCTACAAGGCGCTGAAAGAGGGCTGGATCGCCGGTGCGGCGCTGGACGTCTTCGAACGGGAACCGGCCACCGGCAGCCCCCTGCTGGAGTTGGCCAACCTCATCGCCACCACGCATATGGGAGCGGATACCAAGGAGAGCCACGGACGGATGAGCCTCGCCTGCGCCCGGGCCGTCCTCGCGGCGCTGCATGGCGAACGGCCGGCCCACGTCGTGAACCCCGAGGTCTTCGAGACAGCTCGCGGTTGAGCGCTCAGTAGAGGTGAGGAATGGATACCAAGATAACGCGCGCCCTGCTCGAAAGGGCGCTGGCCGATAATAGCGGCATCCTGCCGCTGGAGCCAACCTGGGTCGCCCGGTTGGTGGCACCGCCCGGAAAGCGTCTGAACTTGCCCGATCACGCCTACGACGCGGGCGAGCGGGGGGCAATCGCCGAACGCTGGCTGGCCTCGTGCACGAAGGCGGAGAATCCCGTCGGCCCTCCCGACGAGGGGCTGAGCTATTTAGCGCTCGAGGGGCCAAGCCGAGTGTCGCTCGTGGATGCGTTGGCCGCGGCCGGACCGGACATCCTGGGCGAGGCCTTCGCCGCGAAGCATAACACACTGGGCTACCTGGCCAAGCTCTTCGACTACGCCGACCGCCTGCCCTATCACTTCCACCCCATGGGGCAGCACATGGCGATGATCGGCAAGCTGCCCAAGGACGAAGCCTACTACTTCGTGGAAGGGGCGGACCTCGGTCCCCACCCGGAGACCTTCTTCGGCGTGCACCCCTACATCGCCGAGGAGAAGAAGTACGATCTGCTGCTGCCCTACCTGGTGGACTGGAACAGCAACCTCATCCTGCAGCACTCGCGGGCCTATCAGCAGGTCGCGGGCGAGGGCTTCCACCTACCGGCGGGGATTCCCCACGCCCCGGGCACGGCTCTGACGATCGAGCTGCAGGAGGAGTCCGACGTCGGCGTCGTGCTGCAGGCGGTGAACGCGGGCCAGCAGTTGCCGAAGATGCGTCTGTCCCGCCACGTGCCGCCAGAAGGCTGGGCCAAGGGCGGCGAACGCTACATCCTCGAGGAGATGGTCGACTGGGACCTCAGCGGCGACCCCTACTTCTACGAGAATCGCCACATGGCACCTCGCCTGCGCAGCCAACAGCCCGGCGGCGAGGAGTACTGGATCTTCTACAATACGACGAAGTTCAGCGGCAAGAAGATGATCGTCAAGCCGGGCCAGACATTCAGCTCTCAGGACAAGGGCGCCTACGGCCTGTTTGTCGTACAGGGGAGAGGGACCTACGGGGGGCACGCCGTCGAGGGCAAGAAGCCGGGCAGCGACGAGCTGCTGGTCTCCTTCGACCGGGCCACCAAGCCGCTTGACGTAAAGAACACCGGCGACGAAGACCTCATCATCATCAAGTTCTTCGGGCCGGACGTCAATCCGGATGCCCCGTCGATCGAACGACGGCGAGCGAGGTAGGAGACCAGCGAGTAGGCTCGCGGCGTGTCACATACCCGTGGCGCGCCGCGGCCGCCCTCTGGTCAAGCGGCCTCGGCGCCGGGCTTCCAGTCGGCGCGGTGGCCTATCCCGAGTCGAAGCCCTCCCTCACCAACGGGCCGTTCGCGGGGTTATGCTTCTCGCGCCTGGCTAGCAGCCCGCCCTTTTCAGCGGCGGGCGAGAAGGAAGAACAGTCCACCAACCAGAACGGCGATAAGCAGAACCGCCAGGACCAGAACCAACGGGCCGGAACCGACGACTTCCATCCAAAGTCCAACCAGCTCCTGCGGCCCGTTGTGCCAGGCGTGCCAGATGTAGAGCGACGCCGGCAGCACGAAGGTAACCCCCGAGAGGGCGACCTGCCAGAGGCGAAGGCGTCGCCAGAAGACGAGCAGAGCGACAAGCACCGCCGGCAGCATGCCGATGGCCGAGTGGTGGACCTGCGTCGCGAAGCCGAGCGTGAAGGTCGCCGCGGGCAGTGCCCACCAGCGTCTCCGGATCAAGGCCAACAGCAGGAAAGAGAAGGCGGCGGCACTGAACAGGGGCAGCGTGTCCGGCGTCCATATCTTGCGGGTGAAGTACACGGCCCAGGGGCCGCACGAGAAGAAGAGCATTGTCGCCAAGCCGGTGCGACGGCCAAAGTAGCGCCAGACGACCAGCGAGAACCAGGCGCCGGCAATCAACCCCAGGAGCCCGACGTAGTAGATGGATACCTCGGGGGCGTCGCTGATGAACTGCGGCGGCAACATGACGTAATACTCGCCCGGTCCAAAGTAGGGACCCACGCTTGAGGCCATGCCAACTACCGGCAGGTCCCAGCCCCTGCGCAAAGCATGCGCGTAATGCAGCGCGGTGTTCTGATCGGCGCCAAACTCGCTAAGTTCGACGTACGCCCATCGCAAGTAAGCGCCGAGCACGAGGGAGCCGGCCCACACGATTTGGGGCACCCTCGCTCCGACGACCGCCGTCAGATGCCCAGTCAACCAGCGGCGCTGGGATATGGCTTTGCCCGATTCTGTCTGACCGGCAGTCACCATACCTACCCTCGGCTAGCCGCACAGCGCCGAACAGGCGCCTCGGCCAAACCAACGTTCGAGACAGGTCTATCTCTGGATTCCAGGCTCCTTCCCATTGTCCGCGTCTAGCTATCCTCTGTTCTTCTGAAGACAGCCTCACCTTTCACGATTCGTGGGGGCGGAGGGCCTCTGTCCGCCCTTGGCGAACGGCCGTTCGCTCCGATAAACAGCAGTCAGGCCGCCGCGGGGCCAGCTTCATCCATCGTTCGTGACCGCCAGGCCGTGAGTAACCACTCTATCTACACTGGGCGGCTCAGGCGAATGGCCAGAGGTGGCAAATTGCCCTGTCGACGGTAGCCCCAGGACTAGCGCGTCAGATACGGACGCAGGTCCTTGTCCCATACCGCTATCTGGTAGGGACCGTTCTCGTAGCGAGCGGTCGGTTGCCCGAAGGTATTGACAGCCTTCTCCAGATCCACACCATATGGAGGATATCCCTCCCGCGGGGAGGTCCGCCAAACCAGGAAGCTCGCCGGCGTTCCCTGGGCCGACCCATCGCCGTTCGTGTCGGCCTCATACCAGGCCT
>JAJZQK010000392.1 GCA_021847625.1 Chloroflexota bacterium | reverse complement strand
CATCTATAAGGGCGGGGACCTGGCGGCGTCGTCGTTGCTGACGTACGGACGCAACTACACGGAGAGCCTGTCCTACCTCACGTTCACCCCGGACACGCCGGGCTACTACGGCATAATGATCTACTCGTACTCCCCGCAGGGCATGCCGGTCAACTACACCTTCTACTGCATGGGTTTGGAGTAGGGCGCGGGGGAGGGCTGTCCGTAGAGAGGCGAACGGTCGCTGAGCAGCCTGTAGCACGGGGGCTTGTCCCCAGGGCCGTCTCTCAGACGATCGCCCTCTGCACAATACGTAGGGGCGGACGGCCTCTGTCCGCCCTGTGGTACTGGCGATTACCAACCCTGCATGACTACCGGGGCAGGGCTGAAGGACGACCGCCGCCCGGGCATGAATGCGCCGGGCTCAGCCAACGAAGCCCGCCAAGGCGGGCTGGGGACGGGACCGCCCACGGCCTGCCCCAGTGGCATTGGCACGAGCGGTCGCTTGGCCGTAGGGGCAACTGGCGACCGCAGGGAGTCCCGCACCGCGGGGCGGTCGCCCTCTCGTGCCTGGCCGCTGCCCGTGCCCTAGCCTGGGATGGCAGTTCCGCGCCTGCCTCTGTCATCCCCGCGGAAGCGGGGATCCATCCGACCCTCACCCTGACCCTCTCCCTGAAAGGGCGAGGGAACCCACGTACGCTGGCTTACTGGTAATGGGATGATCCTTGCCTCGGCACCAAGAGGGCGACCGCCAGTTGCCCTACGGCCAATCGCCTGTCAGTAGTCACCTTTGGGCATCCCACCCCGGCAGGTGCTGACGCCGACAACCCGGGAGCGGTGGGCGGTTGGGCCCGGCCGGGGGTTCCAGGGTGGGCCGACGAGACGTATAATTGACGTAAGGAGGCGCACCCATGGAGCAGGAAGTGCTTTGCCACTGTTGCAACTGCCACTACACGTTCGAGTACTGCCCGCCCGGGCAGTGCGAGTACGACCCGCGTCCCGTTCGCTGCATGGCGCGCACCGCGGACGGGCAGGCCTGCGACAAGCCCGCGACCCTGGTGGACAGGGAGCACGGCCTCTACTTCTGCCAGGAACATAGCCCGCGCTAGGAGACGGGGAGTGGACCGGCCGGTGGCGCCGGTTCGCGGGTCTTCACCGCGGCTGAACCGAGAATCGACGGCGCGTTCCCGGCGATTGTGCCACTATATGCCCAACGAGGCCGCCGCCTGGCAGGAGGTGCGAGCGGCCTTGGGAAGCGCCCCAGGGCACGCCAGCCAGTGCCCTCGGGGCGCTTCTTTCTGGCCTGCCTTCGGACCTCCGGCGAAGAGGGCATACCCCGGCTACCGGGGCAGCACGGCGCGGGGATTACCCTTTGCCCCTGTGGACCGACGGCCCGCCGCCGGGCTGCCGTTCGCCGAAATGGCGACGAGGATGTATAACTAAGAGAAGCGAACGACAGGAGCGAGACTTGGAGCCCACGCAAGAGCCACCGGCAGCGCGGCCCCCGGAGAGCAAACCCGCCGCGGAAGCGAATGCGCCAGTCCTCCTCGTGCCTTCTCAGCGGGAACGGGCGACCGAGGTTCTAACGAGGGCCTTCATGGCCAGCCCCAGTTTCGAGTACGTCTTGCCGGACGCCGCGGAGCGGGAGCGGTCTCTCCGCCGGCTTTGGGGCGCCCTTTTGGCCTACGGCCTGCGGTACGGCGAGGTCTACACGACGAGAGAGGTCAGGGGAGTGGCCTACTGGATGCCTCCCGGGGAGACGGGGATCACCATCTGGCGGCAGGTGCGCACCGGCTTTGGCCTGGCCCGCGCCGTGCTGAGCTTCCGCCCGGAGAGCCGGCGGCGCCTCACGGCGATACTCTTCGACTACGACGAGAGTGTTCGCCGGCGGCTGGTGCGAGGTCCGTGCTGGTACCTGAGCGTGCTGGGCGTGGACCCCGCCTACCAGGGCCAGGGCATCGGCAGCCGATTACTGCAACCGGCGCTGGCGCGAGCCGACGCCGCGGGGGTGCCGTGCTACCTGGAGACAGACACGGCAGAGAACGTGCGCTTCTACGAACGGCACGGCTTCGCCGTCGCCCACGAGGGCCAGGCGCCCGGCCACCCGCTCACGATGTGGGCGATGCTGCGGCAGCCGCTCGCTCCTCCCGGCGACGGGCGGACCGCCGGAAGCAGGCTGTAAGGCTGCTTCCCCGTCCGCACTTAACCGCGGAGACCGCAGAGAATAGGACCTTCTCTTCCGCTCCCTCTGTGCCCTCCGCGGTGAACTCTTCGACGTTTAAGGGCGGCAGGGGGCAAGCCACTGCCCTACAGCCTGGATGGCGCGTGTGCTTTGATAGGGCGCCCGGCGTGGCTAGGCCGAGCCAAGGGCGGCGATGTCGGGCTTGGCGGGCGGGCGCTCCAGCTTGACGAGCTGGCCAGTCTGGCCGGCGGCCGGGGCGACGAGGCGGTGCAGGCCCTTGCCTAGCACTTCCTCGAGGAAGACTCTTGTCAGCGTGGGGTCAAACTGCGCGCCGGCGCAACGGCGGATCTCGGCCATCGCCTCGGCGGGGGTGATGTGCCCGCGGTAGGACCGGATGCTGGTCATGGCGTCGTAGGCGTCGATGACGGCGACGATGCGGGCGTTCAGGGGAATCTCCTCACCCTTCAACTGCTGCGGATAGCCCGCACCGTCCCAGCGCTCGTGGTGGGCGAGGATGCCCTCGCCGATGGGAGCTAGGTACGAGACCGACATGGCGATGCGGTAGCCGATCTCGGGGTGCTTTCGCACCATGTCCCACTCCGCGTTGGTCAGCCTGCCCGGCTTCTCCAGCACCTCCCGCGGGATGGCGATCTTGCCTATGTCGTGCAGCGAGGCCAGGAGGGCGAGTTCGTTCATCTGGTTGTCGGGCAGGCCCAGGCAGCGGCCCATCTGCAGGGCCAGCTGGCGCATGCGCTCGGCGTGCTCCTCCGTCTCCTGGCTCGTCTCACGCAGCGACTGCTCCAGCGAGGACAGGATATCGTGGCGGGAGGAGGCCCGCTCCATCATCTTGTTGCGGTACATACGCTCTTCCGCCTCGCGCACCACCTCCTGCAGGTCCTCATCCTCGCGCTCCTTGGTCGCCGTACCGATGGCGATGGTCAGCCGGATGCTGCCGGAGCGGGTGCGCGCGCAGGCCTCGCGGATGCGCGCGCTGACGGCCGCCACCCCCTGGTGGGGGGTGTAGGGCAGGAGGATCACGAACTCGTCGCCGCCCCAGCGGGCGACGATGTCGCTGTCGCGGCAGTTCGCCCGCAGCACGCGGGCCGTCTCGCAGAGCAGCTTGTCGCCTTCCTCGTGGCCGAAGGCGTCGTTGGCCAGCTTCAAGCCGTTGAGGTCGGCGACGATCAGGCTGAGGGGCAGCCGTCCCTCGCGGTCCAGCCGCCTCATCTCGTCCTCGCAGAAGGCCCGGTTGTAGAGGCCGGTGAGCTTATCGGACACGTAGAGGCGGGCGTTATCCAAGGCGGTGGCGAGCTGGCCGGCGAGGACGCGCAGCATGCTCGCCTCCTCCAGCGAGTAGGCCTCCTCCGAGCGCTTGGGCCCCAGCACCAGCACTCCCCGCAGGCCGTCCGCCGCCGTCAGCGGCACCAGCACGTCCGCCCCCAGGTCGTCGAGCATGGTCACCTCGGCGGCGGTAAGGGCCTGGAACTCGGGGGCCTGTTCCAGGTCAGCCCGTGAAAGGACGCCGTCGAGTCGGGCCAGGAAGCGGATGAGCATGCTGTTCCTGTCGAAACTAATCTGGCGCGGCGCGCGGACACCGACCTTCGCTGCCGGCGCAAAGGCTTCCCCGCTGCTGTCGGGCAGCAGGAGGGCCGCCTTCTCGCAACGCATGGCGGCGGTCACGGTGCTCAGCAGCTGCGAGGTGATGGAGGTGAGGTTGAGGTTGAGCTTGATCTCCTCGCCCACCCGCTCGAGCGCCCGCAGGTAGTCGTAGCGGTCGCGGTAGAAGAAACGATCGACCGAGTTCTGCACCCGCTGCAGGAAGGGCTGAAAGCCAATGGTGCACAATACGATGAGCATGCCGTTCAGCCAGAAGGGCATCTCCCAGTTGTGGGTCACCAGCCAGTAGGTGAGGAGGGCTGCCACGATGTATAGCGACATCGCTGCGCCGGTGCAGATAGCGTAGGCAAGCCCCTTGCGGATGATGATGCGGATGTCGAGCAGGTGGTAGCGCACCATCGCCACGGTCGTGATGAGGCAGAAGCCGAGGGCCCCGAACATGCCCAGCGGGTACATCGTGGGCAGCAGATCCAACACGGAGCCCCCGAAGGGCAAGACCATGGCCACGGTAAGGTAGGCGAGCCTGTTGCGCTGCTCGGCGCTGGCGGAAGAACGCACGGCCCTGAGTAAGTTCCTAATGGCGGCCCCGTACATCAGGAATCCAAAGGGGATGATGACGTAAGAGCCAGGCCCCAGCACGGGGTTGTAGCCGTAGTACGTGACCTCAATGTCATGCACCAGCAGGTCCGTCGGAATCAGCAGGGCGATG
>JAJZQK010000391.1:3882-4488 GCA_021847625.1 Chloroflexota bacterium | reverse complement strand
ATCACCCACGGACAGTTCCTCAAGGTCGCCCTGCCTTTTGGTATGCTTATGGTGGCTGTCTCAACCTTCGCCGCCTACTTCATGCTGGGACGCTAGGAGCTACCAACGTGGCTCACCTCCCTCCATGGACAGCCATGGAGGGAGGTGTTGGGGCGAGGCCGGCAGCCGCTTGGATTCTGGCTGCCGGCCCGTGGCATGGTTTGGGGATACCCCAAACTCTCGATTTCTATTCACTAGTCAGTTACGGAGGGGCAATTGTCGAACCCAGACGCTCGCCGACCGAGCTACCGGATCGGGATCGACGTCGGTGGAACTTTCACCAAGGCCGTTCTCATAGATAACTCGACCCACGAAGTAGTGGGTCGCTACTCAGTTTTAACGACTCATTCTGATCCTAGAGGGGTCGCGAAAGGGGTCATAGAGGTCTTCCGCACGGTGCTGGAGCGCTCCAATGTGGATCCCTCCGACGTGGTCTTCCTCGCCCACAGCACCACCCAGGCCACCAACGCCCTGCTGGAGGGGGACGTGGCTGAGGTGGGCATCCTGGGCATGGCGAACGGTCTCGAAGGACTGCTGGCCAAAGGACAAACCAACGTCGGAAGCATC
>JAJZQK010000391.1:0-3872 GCA_021847625.1 Chloroflexota bacterium | reverse complement strand
GCATCGAGGTCTCGCCGGGTCGCTTCCTGAACACCAGCCATCGCTTCATCAACACCGACAAACTGGACGAGACCATGGTGGCCACAGCGCTGAAGGAGCTACTGCACGAGGGCGCCAAGGTCATAGTCGCCAGCTCAGCCTTCAGCGTGGACGACGGTGACGCAGAAGAGTTGGTTCTGCAGGTCGCCTCGCAGATGAACGTCGCGGCCACAGGCGGACACGAGATCAGCAAGCTGTACGGTCTCACCACCCGCACCCGAACCGCGGTGATCAACGCCAGTATCCTCCCGAAGATGATGGATACCGCGGCGATGACCGAAGCCAGCGTGCGGGAAGCAGGGATCTCCGCGCCGCTGATGATCATGCGCGGAGATGGTGGTGTGATGGACGTGCAGGAGATGCGCCGCCGCCCGGTGCTCACCATGCTCTCCGGTCCCGCCGCGAGTGTGGCGGGTGCGATGATGTATCTGAAGGTCTCGGATGGGATCTACTTCGAGGTCGGGGGCACCAGCACCAACATCGGCGTGATCCGGAGAGGTCTGCCGACGATCAAGTACGCTGAAGTGGGAGGCCACCGCACCTACGTGAGCTCTCTCGACGTGCGGGTCCTGGGGGTCGCGGGCGGCAGCATGGTGCGGTTCAAGAACGGGCAGATCGTCGACGTCGGGCCGCGCAGCGCCCACATCGCGGGGCTGGCCTACTCCGCGTTCGCCCGTCCGGAGGACATCGTAGATCCTCAACTGGAGGAAGTGCAGCCGAAGGCGGGTGATCCCTCCGACTACGTCGCCATCCGTACCGCTTCCGGCGCACGCTACGCCATTACCAATACCTGTGCGGCCAACGTCCTCGGCTACGCCAAGCCCGGGCACCACGCCTACGGCAATGCGGAGGCCGCCAGATTGGCCATGGAGCCGCTAGCGAAGGCCGCGGGGAAAACGGTGGAGGAGATAGCTCGGGAGATACTGGACCGGGCCGCACGGAAGGTCATTCCGGTGGTCGAGTCGCTGATCGAGGAGTACGAGCTGGACAGGGATCAGTCGGTGCTGGTGGGCGAGGGCGGTGGGGCCGCCGCTCTGATCCCACATGTGGCCCAGACCCTCGGCCTCGACTACAGGATCTCTCCCGACGCCGAGGTGATATCCTCCATCGGCGTAGCGCTGGCGATGGTTCGCGAGGTAGTGGAACGGGTGATCCCCAACGCCCGCACCGAGGACCTGCTGGCGATCAAGCGGGAGGCTTTCGATGCGGTAGTGCGACTCGGCGCGGCTCCGGAGACCGTGGAGGTCAGGGTGGAGGTGGATCCCCAGACGCAGCGAGCGCGAGCCATCGCGACGGGAGCCTCCGAGATGCGCACCCACGATGCTCTGACGAGTCTGAGCGAGACTGAGGCCATGGAAATCGCCGCGAAGTCCATGGGCGTGACCCCCGAGATCGTTCAGACAGCGGCTCGAACGGATCGCATGTGGGTGTTCCAGGGAACCGTTGAGGAGAAGAAGTGGCGCTTCTTCACCAGCCGCCGCACCCCGGTCAGGGTGGTTGACCTGGATGGGGTTATTCGCATCCAATCCAGCAACGGGACGGTGGCACAGACCAGCGCCGGGCAGGTGATGGGACGCTTGAAGGGGTTCTGGGAGGAGATGACCATCTACAACGGCGACAGCATCATAAGCCCTGACGTCTTCGTCATCACGGGCGGGCACGTCGTCGATCTATCCGGCATGGGCACCCCGGATCAGGCCATCTCGGTGGCGCAGAGCGAGTTGGTGGGTCTAGCGCCGGAGGTGCCGGTCGCGCTGGTCGGTATCCAAGGAGCACGGGGGTTAGGATGATGTCCACCACAGAGCTTGCGACCGTTGATTTGCCAGGGCTGCTGGCTCGGGCGGTTCCCCACGCCCGGCCGGAGCAGCTGGGCCATCTGATCCTGCGGTTCGATCCGCAGTTCCATCGTCTCTCGGCGGAAGAGACACGAGATGTGGTCCAGATGGCCCTGGAGCTGGGGGCTGAGCAGGCCGAGACGGTAGCGGCCGAGCAGGGCACACGGGATCCCTTCACCGTCTGCGAACAGCTGGGAGTGCGGGTGGAGACCTCCGAAGAATCCAGCAGATATGGCAGTATCCTCCAGTACGCGGAGTATCGGTCTCGGCCTCCTCAGGTGCGGCTGTACCGCAAGGCAATGGAGGGCGCGAATCGGCTGCTGACCGAACCCGGCGTCACCGAAGTCATGGGGATGTCGGACGTCTCGCAGGCGTTCCTGGCACACGAGCTGTTCCATCATCTGGACAATCTTCCGGAGCACCTGCCGGCCAAGCAGGTACACCGGGTCACCACCATAAAGATCGGCCCCTGGGTCCTCCGGTCGGGTCTGGTGACGGCGCCCGAAGTGGCGGCGGGCAGCTTCGCCCAAACGCTCCTTCGGCTGCCGTTCCACCCGAAACTGGTGGACCTACTGGCCATCTACGCCGAGAGCCCGGCCAAGGCAGCGGAATGGGTTCGGGTGCTGGTAGAATCGGACGACGAGTCGAAGTCGGGCCATGAGCAAAGCCCTATCTCGATGCAGTGAGGAAAGATGGAAACGCCAGATTACCCTCGAAGCCGCATACCCAACGTGGCGCTAGTACGCCGCCACTTCACGTCACATGAGCTACAGGATGTAGAAGGCGAACTGCGGAATCAACTCCATCAGGCAGGCCTATCGGCACGTATCAGACCGGGGCAGCGGATAGCGATCACGGTCGGCAGCCGCGGCGTCGCTGACATCGCCCTGATCGTCAGGGTGATCATCGGCGAGCTTCGACGTTTGGACGCCAAGCCCTTCATCGTGCCGACGATGGGTAGCCATGGCGGCGCGACTGCCGAAGGGCAGAGGGATCTAATCGCCGAGTACGGGATCACCGAGGAGGCAATGGGGGTGCCGATCCTATCCTCCATGGACACGGTGGTCCTGGGCCAGAGCCCCCACGGCGCCACGATCCACATGGACCGGAACGCGTATGGCGCCGACGGCGTGATCGTTGTGGCTCGGGTGAAGAACCACACATCTTTCAGAGCGCCGATCGAGAGCGGCCTCTGTAAGATGATGGCCATAGGGTTAGGGAAGCAGCGAGGAGCGGAATCGATCCATGCCCACGGGTTGGTGGAGAATATTCCAGAGGCGGCGAGGATAATCATAGAAACCGGCAAGGTAGTGCTGGGGGTGGCAACGGTGGAAGACAGCTACCACCGCCCAGCCAGGGTCGTCGTGACACCCCCAGAGAGGATACACGAGACCGACCGAGATCTGCTGCGGCTCTCCAACCGAATGATGCCGCGGGTCCCTTTCGATGAGTTGGACGTTCTGGTAGTCGATTGGATGGGCAAGAACATCTCGGGGGCCGGAATGGACAGCAACGTGGTGGGCATGTGGCGCGGGAGTGACATCCCGCCGTGCCCGCCATTCTACAGGCGAGTGGTAGTGTTGAACGTCACCCCTGAGTCCCACGGCAACTGCATCGGCATCGGAGCAGCCGACTTCACCACTCAGAAGTTGATGAACCAGTTCGACGCCAAGAAGAGCTACTGGAACGCCCTCACCGCCAACATGCCCGAGGCCGCTAGGATACCGATAGTACTCGAAACCGATGTGGAGGCAGTCGAGGCGGCACTGAGATCGGCCCAGCCTCAAGGCGGAGATCCCCGGATGGTACGTATCAAGAACACCCTGGACCTGGAGGAGTTCTACGTCACGGCTCCCCTGCTGGACCAGCTACGAAACGACCCAGAGTACGAGATCCTGAGCGACCTGGCCCCGATGCCGAGTGACGGCCAAGGGAACCTTCTCTGGGGATAGGGGACAGGAGCCTGTATGAACCATATAGACGCCCCCACCGATCACC
>JAJZQK010000390.1 GCA_021847625.1 Chloroflexota bacterium | reverse complement strand
GTCGACCCGGCGTTGTTGCTTCTCGTTCAAAGTGATTGTCCTCATACCCGTAGTATGCGGACATTTTCCCTGAGCAGTAAACCCGGACATTATCCCTGAGCAATGACACCCCGCCGTGGGGCGTGCTTGACAAAGGCAGGTGGGGATGTTATGCTCGCCCTAGTGGTCTGACAACCTGTCATCTGGTAGGGCGATAGGCGCCGTTGATTGCGGGGCTGGAGCATCTTCCTTCGTCTGAGGCCGGTTGTAAACCAGACGGTTGCCATGCCTCCGAATCTGGGCTGCAGACCGAGTTCTGTTGAGCTGCTCGCCTCTACCTAAGGCCGGCCGAGCGCTCATCGCTTCATAGACATACTTCATCGCTATCGGACTGGCGGAGGTGCACTGGGGGAGCGCTGGTTCGCCGAGTCCGGCGGACCCATAGACCTGCCGCGTGGATTGCCTGGGGGCCTTTGCTGAGCAAAGAAAGCGCTCGGCAAGTAAGGGGTCTGGTGCTGGTGAAAGGGTCGGACGACGCGCTGACTTCCGTTGGTGGCCAGGTCGAGGTGGTATGAGCCGCCCCGTTTTGGCCGGTGCCTAAGCAACGCCAACGTCCAATTCCGTCTTGACCTCGCCCATGCTGACCGCAACTCCTCCCTCGGGGGGCCACCTGGCCGCCTATCTATCGGTTGCCGGGAACTCCGTATCAACCTACAAGCTGACGATGAGGCTATCTGCATCGCCGTGGAGGCCCGTGGTCTCGTGGGTGAAGGGCACTGATATCGAGCCACATTTGCGTAATGCGCAATCTTGAGATGACATGTGGCGCCTCTGGGGCAATGTTTACCAGCCGGAGTAGGACCTATGCCCGTTGGCTCGTCTTGGACAGATGAGCCAATGGCAACCGGCTTCGGCATGGAAGTGAGCATAGCAATTTGAAGGAGGATGAGAGAGTCGATGGAAACTCCCAGGCATGCACTTGGACGACGCGAGATGTTGAAGGTGCTGGCCAGCGGCGCCGTTGGCCTGGCGGCTGCGGCCTGCTCCCCCGCCGCAGCGCCGGCGCCGACTAACGCGCCGGCGGCGTCCGCCAAGCCCTACGCGGGCAAGACCGTCAGGTTCCTGTGTCCGGACATGGTCTATTACCAGCTGCTCGAGAAACGCTTCCCCCAGTTTACCGACAAGACCGGCATCAAGATCGAGATGGAGAAGATCGCCGTGCCCCTGTTCGTGCAACGGGGTGACATGGAGCTCTCCAGCAAGTCCGGCACCTACAACGCCATGCACACGATGTTCATCCAGATCGGCCGCTGGCTGGGTGCCGGTTGGACGACACCGCTCGACGACTTCATCAACAACGCTCAGC
Source organism: Chloroflexota bacterium (assembly GCA_021847625.1). Next base: position 3,158 of record JAJZQK010000390.1, on the reverse strand, counting down.
TTACCGACCAGAAGAATGTAGACGTCGCGGATTATCTGCCCACGGCGATCAACATTATGAAACATGGCGGCAAGATCCAGAGCCTGCCCTTCATGGTCGACTGGGGCCTCATAATCTATCGCAAGGATATCCTCGACAAGGCCGGCGTTACCCCGCCTGATACCTACGACGATCTGGTCGCGGCGGTGAAGGAGGTCCACACGAACGAGGTTGCCGGCTTCATGGCCCGCGGCCAGCCGACCGCCAGCCAGATCATGAACCCGTTCCCGTCCTTCCTGCAGTCCTACGGCGCCGATATCTTTGCCAACCCGCCGACCGACATGACGCCCGCCTTCAACAACGAGAACGGCTGGAAGGCGGCCGATGTCTTCTGCGGTCTGATGCGCGACTACGCGCCGCAGGGGGCCATCTCCTATCAAGACAACGATGCTATCACAGCCATGCAGCAGGGCAAAGCGGCGATGTGGATCGACGCCATCTCGCTATTCTCCAACGTCCTCGACAAGGCGAAGAGCACGGTTGCCGACAAAGTGAACTTCTGCCTCGTGCCCAAGGGCGCTGCCGGCCGTTTTCCGATAGTCGGCACGCATGGCATCCACATCCCGGCCGACGCCCAGGACAAGGAGGCAGCCTGGCAATTCATCCAGTGGGCGACCGGCAAAGAGACGATGGCCGAGATCTCGTTCAACGAGAACTACCCGATCGCGCCGCGCAAGTCCATTGTCCAGGATCCCAAGTACAAGGAGAAGTACTCCACTAGTTGGAACGGCTTCGACGTCGGTAAGTCGATGGTTGATTCGCTAACGGTCTCGACTAAGATGGCTTACCGCACCGTGTCCGAGTTCACCCCGGTGGGCGACCGCATCGGCAACGCGCTGCAGCAGATAATCACCAACCAGATGTCCACCAAGGATGCGTTCGCCGCGGCGGAGGCGGACGTCCGCAAGACACTGGAGAAGGCGGGCTACAAGCTGAAGTAGCATTCGCTCCGTGTCATGGGCGGCACGGTGAACCGGCGGCATTGTCCGCCCTCCCCGTGCCGCCGCGGACCCATCCGCGGCGTTGCCGGGCAGGCCATGGCAGGCCCGGCAACGCTTGGTCACTAACAAGGAGTCAAGGATGGCAATTGAATCGGGTGGTCGGCAGGCCGCGGCTGTGCCCCTCGCTGGCCAATCGGGGGGCAGCTGGGAGAAGGGCCTGCGGCGCTTCTACATCTACATGCTGGCGCCGGCGATGATCGTGCTGACGCTCGTCGTCGTCGTGCCGCTTGCATTCCTCGTTGCCACCAGCCTCACTCCGTGGGACCTCACCAAACCCGAGACCCTGCGTTTTGGCGGCCTGGAGAACTTTGTCGAACTGGCGAACGACGGGCGCTTCTGGCACTCGATCTGGATACAGGCGCAACTCTCCGTGGTTACAGTCGCCCTTCAGCTCGGCCTGGGGCTGTTGGTTGCCTTCTTGCTGAACCAGAAGCTGCGACTGGTCGAACTGCTGAGGACCGTGTTCGTCGTCCCGATGGTGCTGCCGCCGGTGGTGGTGGCCATTGTCTGGAAGGTGCTCTACACGCCGGACATCTCGGTCATCAACTACTTCCTCGGGCTCGTGGGGCTGCCCAGGCCCGGCTGGATCGGCGACCCGAACCTGGCCCTGTGGTCGATCGCCATCGCTGACATCTGGGAATGGTTCCCCTTCAGCATGCTCATGCTCCTGGCCGCCCTGCAGATGCTGCCCGAGGAGCCGATGGAGGCGGCGCTGATCGACGGCGCCTCTTACTTGCAGAGCCTGCGCTATATCACGCTGCCACTGCTGAAGCCGGCAATCCTGCTGGTGGTGATCTTCCGCATCATCGAATCGATCAAGGCCTTCCCGTTGATCTTCATCATGACCATGGGCGGCCCGGGCATGGCCACCGAACCGACCAACTTCTACGCGTACTTACAGAGCTTCAACTACGGCTACGTCGGCTACGGCTCGGCCATCAGCACCGTGATGGTCGTCATGGTGATTCTGATCACCCTGGCGATCATGCGCGTATCGGGGGAGGGAACGGAAGTTGAGTAGTGCAACTGTGAAGAGCCCCGCTCTGAAGCGACGTCGACGGCTACGCTGGCAGCGCGTTCTTGCGTACGCGCTGATCGTGCTTCTGCTTTTCATCGCCATCTTCCCCTGCTACTGGCTGCTGCAGATGTCGTTCAAGACCGGCGTCGAGGCCTTCAAGATACCGCCCAGTTTCATCTTCGTCCCCACGCTGCGTAATTACGCCGACCTGCTCGACACTAAGTTCCCCCTGCAGCTGCGCAATTCGGCCGTCGTCGCCACGACGACGACGGTGCTGGCCCTGGTGCTGGGCGTTCCCGCGGCGTACGCCCTGTCGCGCGCCCGCTTCCGCCACGATCGGCTGCTGTCCCTCTGGATCCTCTTCAGCCGCATGCTGCCGCCGATGGGCCTGGCGATCCCGTTCTTCATCATCTACCGGGACCTGAAGTGGACCGATACCCTGCAGGGATTGGTGGTGGTGTATCTCACCTTCAGCCTGGCGCTCGTGATCTGGACCATGCGCACCTTCTTCGACGGCATCCCGCGGTCGCTGGAGGAGGCAGCCTTCATCGACGGCGCCGGTCCGCTGCGCACCTTCCTCACCGTGACGGTGCCGCTCTGCGGCCCGGGCCTGGCGGCGACGGCCATCCTCTGCTTCCTGCTGGCCTGGAACGACTTCTTCTTCGCCCTGATCCTCACCCGCACCCAGGCGATGACGGCGCCGGTGGGCATCATCAACTTCCTCAACTACGAGGGCTGGGAGTGGGGCAAGATCTCGGCCGGCGGCACCGTGGTCATGCTGCCGGTGGTGATCTTCTCGCTCGTTGTGCGCCAGTACCTCGTGCAGGGCCTGATGACGGGGGCGGTGAAAGGCTGATTCCCGGGTTCTGTTGCCAATCTGACTTACGCCCTTCATCTGCGAGGGCTTAGCAGACGACCCCCCAGCAGCCAGAGATACGGCTGCCGGGGGGTCTATATCTGGCGCCTTGGCGTCATCCTCTGAAAATGGCCGCTTCTTGATGGTACGTAGGGGCGGACGGCCTCTGTCCGCCCCGGGGCCGGCACGGAGTCCGGCCCCTACGATAGTAGGTACACCGTCCCGGAGGCCGTTTTCATCAGGC
>JAJZQK010000389.1 GCA_021847625.1 Chloroflexota bacterium | reverse complement strand
TCTGCACGTGAGCGCCTCCATCGTCACGGCCGCTTCGCCGGCGATGCTGGCCGAGTTCCCCTTCCCCTTCCGGCTTACCGTCACCTACACCCTGGCGGAGGCGGGGCTGGCGCTCGCGGCCGAGGTCACGAACCTGGGCGAGGGCCCCCTGCCCTTCGGCCTGGGGATCCACCCGTATTTCCCGTTGCCGCTGTCTAAGGGTTCGCGGGCGGAAGAACACACGGTCCACGCGAACCTGGGCCAGCTGGCCAGGATGCCAGCCGACCTTAGCTCGGTCGGGTTCGTGGAGCCCGAGCGGGTGTTGGACCTGCGCCGCGGACCGTCCGTTGCGGAGATTCTGCAGGCGTCCCCGAAGCCGGCCGGGGCCTCGCTGTACGTCCTGTACGGGGAGGAGAACGCCCTGGGGACAGGAGGTAGCGGCAAGGGAGCGGGCGTGAAGTGGTCGCTGCGCGAGGCTCAGGGGCGGGCGCGCGTGAGCGTCGAGGCGGACGGGGACTTTCGGGTGCTGCTCCTCTACGCGCCGGCCGAACCCACCGTCATCTCACCCGTGATCGCCACCTGCCTGCCGAACGCCTTCAATCTGGCCGCCGCCGGTTACCCGGCCGGCCTGATCGAACTGGAGCCGGGCACCACGTGGCGAGGCCGCGCGCGCATCGCCTTTTACTTGGGTGCGGAAAATGCACAATAACAGTAGTCGAGAGGCAGCGGCAAAAGGCGTGACTTCGGCACGTCGGTAGGCCGCCTGCTAGGTTAACGTATGACCTTTCATAAGGCCAGATTCTGGTATCATTTAGGCAGCACTAGATAATACCAACCATATAAGGGAGGATGCGATGAGCGAATCCGGAACACCCCCTCCGGGCGAGGGACGAAAGAGATGGACGGAGCAGATTGAGGTTACCGCCGATCAGGTTTCGGAGCGAGTGCAGGAACTGATCAAGGAAGGCAACGTACGGCGGGTGATCGTCCGCCATGAGGGTAGGAATATCGTCGATATCCCGCTCACGGTGGCGACGGTCGGCGGCCTGGCGGGCCTCTATCTGGCCCCGTGGCTGGCGGCGCTGGCGGCCATCGCCGGTGTCGCGGCGCGGGTGCAGGTGATCATAGAGCGCGAAGGCGAACCCCCGCAGCCGCCCGCCCAGCAGGGCCCCGGCCAAGGGAGCTAGGCTACCGTCGCAAGAAGCCTTTCTCCAACTGAGCCTGGCTCAGGTGAACCATCGTGGGGGCGCCGTGGGGGCATGTCTGCGGCAAATTAGATGCTTCCAGCTGTACGATCAGCTGACGCATCTCCTCTAAGGAGAGGGATTGTCCGGCCTTCACGGCGCCCTGGCACGCCATGGTGACCATGGCTCGCTCTTGCCAGCTGGCGCCGTCCTTACCATCCAGCGCCTGGTCGATGATCTCCAGCACGCTCTGCTGGAGATTGGCGGTTGAAAGCGAAGCGGGCACCGCCCGCAGGAGGAAAGTGCGTTCCCCGAACGGCTCCAGGCGCAGGCCAAGCCCGGCCAGGTCCCCTATTCTCTCCTCGACCGACGCTGCCTGGCGCGGCGTGAGCGACAATGCCAGGGGCTCCAGCAGCAGCTGCTCCTCGGACCCCTCCCCTGGCTCTCTGCCCAGGAAGCGGTCGTAGAGCACCCGCTCGTGGGCGCGGTGCTGGTCGATCAGATACAGCCCGCTGGGCCCCTCGGCGACGATAAAGGCGCCACCGACCTGGCCGATGACGCGCAACAAGGGCAGGCGTCGGCCGCCGACCGCCGTTTCCGCTGGCTCCGGGGACGTCGGCGGTTGGGCGGGTGCCTCCGGCCGAACCGGGGGCACGGCGAAAGTCAACTCCGCCTGTTGCGGCGGCTCGGCGGAGGGGACCGCGGGCGAGGGGCTCTCGGTTAGCTCCCGCACGCGGACGTTGGCGACCAGGGCACCCCGCACCGCCCGCTGCACATCGGCGAAGGCCTGGCGCTCGCGGACGAACCTGATCTCCGTCTTGGCCGGATGGACGTTGACGTCCACGTCCTGGGGGCGGGCGGTCAGGTTGAGCACGGCCACCGGCTGGCGGCCGGGGGGCAAGAGGTCGTGGTAGGCCTCTGCCACGGCGAAGACCAGGGCGCGGTTCTGCACCCAGCGTCGGTTGACGAAGAGCGAGATGTGCGTGCGGTTGGCGTGGGTGAGCGAGGGCTGGCCCACGTAGCCGTCCACCAGCACCACCGGCCCCTCCTCGCCGACGGCGGTGTCGTCCGGGAGGACGGGCGCCATCTGATGCAGGGTTTCGTTCCCGTAGACGGCGGCGATGGCCTCGGCCAGCTGCCCCGAGCCGGGGGTGCGGAATGCCACCCGCCCTTCCGTCTCCAGCGTGAACTGTATCTCGGGATAGGCGAGGGCGAACTGGCACATCAGGTGGGCGATGTGGCCCGCCTCGGAGGCGAGGCTGCGCAGGAAGCGGCGGCGCGCGGGCACGTTGAAGAAGAGATTGCGCACGGCGATGCTCGTGCCGCCCGCCCAGGCCCGATGGCCATCGTTGACGACCTCGCCGCCGGCCAGGCCCAGATAGGTGCCCGCCGGCTCGTCCTCGGTCTTGCTGACGGCGTTCACCTGCGCCACGGCGGCGATGCTGGCCAGGGCTTCCCCGCGAAACCCCAGGGTGGTCACCGAGCCGAGGTCGCGGGCGGCGGCGATCTTGCTCGTGGCGTGGCGCTGGAAGGCCGTCGCCAGCTCGGCGCCGGGGATGCCGCAGCCGTCGTCGGTGACCCGGATCAGCTGGGCGCCCCCGCCGCGCACCTCCACCTGGACCCTTCCCAGCGGGAACACGGGCTCGACGTCAAGCGAGCGACCGGACATGATGGCGTCCAGGGAGTTCTCCACCAGCTCCTTCACCGCGTCGGCGGGCCGGTTGATCACCTCGCCGGCGGCGATGAGCATCGCCACTTCCTGGGGCAGCACGTGGATAGGCATTAGTCGTGCTCCTTGGCCTTCTGCTGCATCTCGAAGAGCTTGGTAATCGCCTCCAGCGGGCTTAAGGCCAGCACGTCGAGCCCCTTCAATTCCTCCAGCACGGGGTCGGACTCGCCGAAAAACGTGAGTTGGGTGGTTGTCTCCGCCACCGTCGACGGGCGTCTTCCCGGCCGCTCCCCGCTCGGGCCATGCTCGTTCTCCAGCTCGCGCAGGATCTCCTCGGCCCGTCTGGTGACGGCCCGCGGCACGCCCGCCAGCTTGGCCACGTAGATGCCGTAGCTGCGGTCGGCGGCGCCGGGGACGACCTTGTGCAGGAAGGTCACCTGGCCGCCCTCTTCGAGGACATCCACCCGGTAGTTGCGCACGCGGGGGAGGTACTTCTCCAGCGCGGTGAGCTCGTGGTAGTGGGTGGCGAAGAGAGTCTTGCAGCCCAGCCGCGGGTGGTTGTGCAGGTGCTCCACCACCGCCCGGGCGATGGCCATTCCGTCGTAGGTGCTCGTGCCGCGGCCGACCTCGTCCAGCACGACGAGGCTGCGTGGGGAGGCGTGGTTGAGGATCGTCGCCGTCTCCGCCATCTCCACCATGAACGTGCTCTGGCCGGTGGCGATGTCGTCCTGGGCGCCCACGCGGGTGAAGATGCGGTCGACCAGGCCGACGTGGGCCCGCTGCGCCGGCACGAACGAACCTATCTGGGCCATGAGGACGATGAGGGCGACCTGGCGCAGGTAGGTCGACTTGCCGGCCATGTTGGGGCCGGTGAGGACGATCAGCTGGGCGCCGTCGTTGGCCAACTGGCAGTCGTTGGGCACGAAGGCCCCTGCCTCCAAGGAGAGCTCGACCACGGGGTGGCGCCCACCCTCGACGGTCAGCTCCGTGCCCTCGTCCAGTTCCGGGCGCACATAGTTGCGGCGGACGGCCACCTCGGCCAGCGCGGCGAAGACGTCCAGGTGGGCGACGGCCTGGGCGGTGCGGGAGATTCGCTCGGCCTGGGCGGCGACCTGGTCGCACACCTCGCGGAAGACCCGCGCCTCGACCTCCTGGATGCGCTCCTGGGCGGTAAGGATGAGGCTCTCGTACTCCTTCAGCTCGCCGGTGATGAAGCGCTCGCCGCCGACTAGCGTCTGCTTGCGAATGTAGCCGCAGAAGCCCTCCAGGTACTCGCGGGTCGTGCGCGGCATCGGTCGTCCGGCCAGGGCCGGGTTACTCTCGATCTTGGCCCAGAGGTCGTCGCGGGTCGCCTCGGCGAGGGGGACCTCCAGGTTGGCGTTCGTCACCTCGATGTAGTAGCCGAAGACCTTGTTGTAGCCGACCTTGAGCGACCTGATGCCCGTGCGCTCGCGCTCCGCCCGTTCCAGGTTGGCCATCCACTGCCGGGCGCCCTGGGTCGACTGTACGAGGTCGTCGAGTTCGGCGGCAAAGCCCGGGGCGATGACGCCGCCGTCGCCGAGGGTGGCCGGCGGCTCGGGCACGATGGCCTGGCCGACGAGGGTCACCACCTCGCCGCACTCGTCCAACTGGGCGGCCAGGCGCGCGGTCTGGGGGCGCGACTCTTTAGAGCGCAT
>JAJZQK010000388.1 GCA_021847625.1 Chloroflexota bacterium | reverse complement strand
GGACTACTACGAGCGCACGATTCGCCATGCGGGGGAGGACTTCGGCGTGTTCATCCTCCATAACCTGCGCAACGTCGGCAACGTGGAGATCAACGCCCTGCAGCGGGCGGCCGACGTCGTGATCCAGAAGTCGACCCGCGAGGGATTCGGCCTGGTGGTGACGGAGGCGCTGTGGAAGGGCACGCCCGTGGTCGGCGGAAAGGTGGGCGGCATCCCGCTCCAAGTCATCGACGGCGAGACCGGCTATCTTGTGGATGGGCCGCTTACTTGCGCGGAGCGGGCTCACTACCTGCTGCGCCATCCCGAGCTGCGTGCCGTTCTGGGCGAGAAGGCGCGCGAGCACGTCAGACAGCGCTTTCTTGTCACGCGGCACCTCAAAGACTATCTAGAACTGTTGAGTGGTCTACGATGAGCGGTTTTGGCGGCAAAGTTGCCGAAGAAGGAGCCCGGCGTATGAAGGCGAAGCACCTGATGATCCGGGAGGTGATGACGGCGCGTCCCGAAATGTCGGTTGAGGATGCGCTGAGGCTAATGGTCGAGCGCCACATCAGCGGCCTGCCCGTCGTCGACGCGGAGGGCAGGGTAGTAGGCGTGTTCTCCGGCACCGACGCCCTGGCGAGGGAGGGCAAGCAAGTGGGCGATCTGATGACCGCCCCGGCGATTACCGTGGACCAGGAGTGTACTGTCGAAGAGGTTGCCGTGCTGTTGGCAGCCAAGGATATCAACCGCGTGCCGGTTGTACACGAAGGACGGCTCGCGGGCATTATCAGCCGTGCCGACATAGTACGCTATGTGGCAACCAAGTGGGCCTGGCACGAGGCTAGATAGGGATAGAATGTTTGTTAGGAGGAACCTGTAAGCAAGATGAGAGTCAATACGGCGAAGAAGCTGCTCAAAGAGGGCAAACCCGCTATTGGCACGTGGATGAACTTCGCCAGCGTCGGCGCGGCGGAGATGATGGGCCATGCGGGCTGGGACTGGGTCGTCGTGGACACCGAGCATGGGGCAATTGGCATCGAGACCCTGGCTTCGATGTTCATAGCCCTCGGCACCACCCCCACGATCCCGATGTGCCGGGTGCCGTGGAACGATCCCACGGAGATCAAGAGGGTGCTGGATGCCGGCTCTTACGGCGTCGTGATCCCGATGGTGAACTCGCCGGCAGAGGCGGAGGCGGCTGTCAGGGCCTGCAAGTACCCGCCCGAGGGCATCCGCAGCGCGGGCGGCGGGCGCTGGCGCTACTGGGCCGGCCCGGACTACCTGGAGCACGCCAACGAGGAGATCCTCGTCGTGATCCAGATCGAGCACATCGAGGCCGTCAACAACGTTCGCGAGATCCTCTCCGTGCCCGGCGTCGACGCTTGCTTCATCGGCCCCAACGACCTCGCCTGGTCGATGGGACTGCAGTTCGCCACGGGCGAGGCTCGCAAGCCCCACGCCGAGGCCATCCAAGAGGTCCTGCGGGGCGCCAAGGACGTGGGTGTGCCGGCAGGCATTCACGCCCGCAGCCCCGAGGAAGTCGTCGAGCGCATCGAGCAGGGTTTCCAGTTCATCGCCTGCGTGAACGAGGCGTCCTTCATGCTTAACGGCGCCGAGGCAGCGGTGAAGCTAATCCGCGGCAAGGCCAAGATGGGCTAAGGCGGAACTCCAAATACGTAGGCCCGCGTTTGCGGGTGGTTCGCGGGAAGAGGAACCTACCTCTTCCCGTTCTTGTTTGTCTGAAAACGCTGCCGCCGGGTTGTAGGGGCGCGGTCGCCGCGCCCTCGGGCCGGGAAACCCGGCCCCTACAGCGGATGTCTCCACCCAAGACTGGTGGCCTAGCAGATTGGCCAATTGCCTGTTATCTGCCGCGGACCACGAGCGACACCAGTTCCACGCTATCGCCCCCTGCGGTGCTCAGACGCGCCCGCGTCTGCGCGGAGTAGACCAATGCCATCAGACGGTAGGTCCCCGGCTTCGCCGTCGCCGGTATGGCGAGAGGATGCGCGTCAACGATTTGCTCCCCCGCCTCCCAGTAGGAAGTGGGGTAGTTGCCGGCGAGTGGCGGCGAATCGTGCTGGGCCACCAGCCGGCCCTCGGCATCCAACAACTGGACAGAGACGACGTAGTCCTCCCTAGGCTTGGCGAGCGCTTGCCAATGCAGGGTGACGGCGGCCGTATCGCCGGCGGCGAGGTTGGCGCTGTCGAGGGAGTAGCCCACCAACTCCATCGCATCGCCAAACGCAGCGCCTACATTCCGCGGAGGCGCGGTCACCCCCGTTGGCGGGGTTATCTTAATGGGCCCGATCTTGTAGGCGTCCCCTTGCGGCTGGCCGGCGGCGTCGGTCCACGGGGCCGGCTGGCGGCCGAATCGGTCGTAGGCCCCGACGTTCAGCCAGACGAGGCCGGGCGACAACCCCGCCGGCACGGCTATCTGATAGTCGGCGACCAGATACTCGTTCGTCCGCCAGAGGGTGTGATACTGGAACATCTCCCAGTCCTGCTGGGCCAGCGGATTGCCCGCGCGGTCGACGACGTGGGCGAAGAGGTTGTACTCGATCCATGGGTACTGTTCGGGCGCCTCTGGCATGCTCCAGACCAGCGATAGGTCGATCTCTTGGCCCGGCCGCGCGGTCTCCGACACCTTGTAGGCGGCCAGGTCGAGCCCGTTTCGTAGACTAAGCTGCCACGCTGGCTGCTGGTAGCCAGACGCCACGGCGGTTCCCTCCCGCGGGGGCAGGTAGAGGAAGCGATAGTAGACGAAACCCGAGGGCCCGGCGACCGTCAGTTGGGGAAGGTCCACGAACCCCAAATCGTGCGCGCCTTGCACCAGCGGGCTGGCGTCTTCTGTCGTCGTAAAGGGCAGGGGCTGGGCGGCGGCGTCGTTGGCGGCGATGACGAAGACGACCCCTTTGCCACCGTCCTTGGGCAACACGACCTGCTCGGGGGGCTCCACCTTGTTTAGCGTGAGGTCGGGGCGGGCGAGGTAGGACAGGCCGGGCCACTGGTTGTATGAGCAGTAGACGTAGGCCAGCGCATCGCCGTGGGTGGCGGTAAACCCGCGCAGCGCCTGCACGGCCTGTTCGCTGTAGGCGAGGGGCACGCCGTAGGGCTCGCCGGGGTCCTCCTGCTGGGTCTCGCTCTGGTAGGCCGAGTAGGCCGTGATGTTGACCACGGCCAGGCCAACGGTGAGTGCCGCGACGGCGGCGGCCATCCCTCCTTGCCGCAGGGCGGTAGTGCCGAAGGGCAGGCGTTTCGCCAGGCCGGGCAGGGCCGAAAGGCCCAGGCCGATAAGAATGAATTGCAGGGGATACGTCACGGTGAAGTAATGCAGGTACCAATCGGCCGGGTGGCGAACGGTTACCAGCACGGGCACGGCGAACCAGAGCAACAGCAGGAGATACTTCTCCCAGCTGCCCGCGGCTTGCGCGGACCGGCGGACCCGCCAGCCGGCGAATGTCCGCCAGACCGCCATGACTACGCCGAGGAAGAGAAGGGCGGCGGAAAGCCAGGAGAGGCCGCTTGCCAGCCTACCGACGGCGTTCTCCCCGCCGTTTGCCAACTCGGAGAGCCCCTGCGCCGAGGCCAGCTCGACGACGAACGACAGGGAACGCAGGTCAAAGTGCGACTGGGTCCCCACCGAGGCATTGCCGAGCGTGCCTAGGCTGGGGAACCCCTGTTGGGACTCGTGCCAAAGATAGGGCAGGGCGACGACAAGCGCAAGCACAGCGCCAAGCGCCCACGGCCGGAGGCCGATGCGACGCCAGAATAGGACGGCCACCAGCAGCAGCAACGGCGCCAGGACGATGCCGGAGGCGTGGGTCAGGTAGAGTACCGCCAGTAGCGGACAGGCCAGGGCCACGCCGTAAGGCCATCGCCTGACGATGGCCGCGTACAACGCCGCGAAGAAGAGCAGGGTGAAGAGCGGCATGTACTCCGGCGTCCAGATCTTGCGGGCGTGGTGGATGGCATAGGGATTGGCCGCGAACAGGGCGGTGGCGACGAGGCCCGCCGGCCGGCCGAAATAGCGGGCGGTGAAGATGTACGTGCCAACCACCGCCAGCATCTGCAGGAGCCCGACGAACGCCGTGGCGATCATGGGATTGTCCGAGAAGAGCAGTGGCAGGGAGAGCAGGTAGACTTCCACCGGCCCCTGCGCGGACCCCACGGAAGAGGTGGCCCCGACGAGTGGGAACGCTCCCTCGTGGACGAAGTTGTAGGCCAGGTTAAGCACCAGGGCCTGGTCGTAGTTGAACTCCGCGTACTGCAGGCGGTCCCAGCGGATGTAGGCCCCCACGACGACGATGAGCGCCAGGGCAGCGTAGACCGCCAGCCGGCGTCGCTGGGAGGCCCCGCCCGTCTCTTCTCTCGCCCTCTTGGCCGCCTCCACGATGCTTGGCAGTATCAAAGGTCAACCTCCGGTCCCTGGCTATCCGCAGCATTATATGTTTGCAGCCCGATTGGGTCAACGCTAGCCTCAGCCGAACAATGACCTGCACTGGGATTGCACCATAAGGAAGCCTCTTCACACCGCCG
>JAJZQK010000387.1 GCA_021847625.1 Chloroflexota bacterium | reverse complement strand
GGATCCAACGTTATCTGTAGGGGCGAACGGCGTTCGCCCTCCGGCCACGCACTGGCTGGATTCCCGCTTCCGCGGGAATGACGGAACCGGCCGGCCGTGCAGCAAGCATAACGCCGGACTATTTAGCCTTCGCTTCGGCTCTCACCGTGAGGTCGACGTGCTTCTATCGCCCTGGCAGGCAGAGGGCTTCCTTACGCGCTAGCCATCCCTGGACTGCCCAAATGGTCCATATTTACTAGGGTGCTGTTTTGCCGTCGAGGGTAGCTGCTATAATCGAAAGAAATCACGTATCGTAGTTTGTCCCTCGCAACCGGGGGATTGGGGAATGGACCGGGCAAGGATGGATAGTTCACGACAGGACTTCGACGAGGCGCTGTACAGCGGCCTGCGCAGGGCAGCCGAGTGTTTCGCCAACGGGGCTGATCCACGGCGCCAGCAGGAACGGTTGCTCCGCCGGTCGGCAGACCTGCTCCGGGCGACGTGGTGCGGCCTGTGGCTCCGGGAGGGCCCGGCGCCACACCTAATGAGGCTCGCGGCGGCGCACGGGCCCTCCGGTCACGCCGAACTCCAGAGCCTGCCGTTGGGCGCAGATATCGTAGGCCAGTGCCTGCGGTCGCGCTCCCCGCGCGTCGTCGGCGATTGCCGCGACTCCGCCCTCTGCCTTGCCTCCTTCCCTGCTGCCAAGACATTGCTGGCCATGCCGCTGTTAGCCGGCGACCGGGCGCTCGGCGTGTTGCTGGCGGTGGGCGAGGAGGCGGATAGACGGTTCGGGCAGACGGACGTGGAGGCAGTGACGCCGCTCGTGCGCCAGCTCGCGGCGACGGTCGAGAGCGCCGGGCTGGCCGCGCAACTGGCTGCCCTGGCCGAACGCCAGCGCCTCCTCGCCAAGATCACGGCGGGCGCCGAGTGCTGCCGGGAGGCCGATAGACTGCTCGAGCAGCTGGCCGAGAGGGCTGTTGAACTGGGCGCCGCCGACCTTTGCGCCGTCTTTACGCCGGACGGCGAGGAGGTGGTCCTGGCGACGCTCTGGCGAAAAGTCGACGGCCGAGTCGAGCGAGCGCCGGAATTCCCGGCGAAGGACCAACCTCAGCCGGGCGAGGGCGTCGTCGGCAAGGCGATGGCAGGAGCGCCACTCCTTGTCGGCGAGGGGGCCGAGGCGCGCGCCCTGGGCGATGAACTGGCGACGGGCGATGCGCTGGGCTCGGCTATGGTCATCCCCCTTCACCATTCCGGGCCGGCGTCGGCCGTGCTAGTGCTGGCGAGGGTTGCCGGTGGTGAGGCCTTCACGGAGGAGAACCTCTCTCTCTGGCAGGCGATCGCCGCCCGGGTGTCCCCCGCCCTGGAGGTCGCTCGTCAACGGGAGCACGAGCGGGATCTCCGCCGCGAACGCGACGAATTCGTCTCCATCGTCTCTCATGATTTTAAGACGCCGCTCACGGCCATCAAAGGCTTTGCCCAACTCGTCGCCCGCCGGCTCGGCCCCGACGCTAATCCCGCCCTCCTGGGGGCCTTGGAGACGATCGACTCGCAGGCGGACAGCCTGGCCAAGTTGGCGACGGACATGGTAGTGTACACACGCCTGGAGAGTGGCCAGCTGCCGATGGAGAAGCGACCCGTCGATCTGGCCTCCCTGGTGGCCACCAGCGTGGATCTGCTGGCGGGGGCCGCGGAGAGGTACTCCGTAATCGGCGACTTTCCCGACGATCTGCCGGCGGTGGAGTGCGACCCCGCGCGGATGCAGCAGGCTATCGCCAACTTGTTGACGGTGGCGATGAAGCGGTCACCGGCCGGTGGAGAGATGCGCATAACGATAGACCGTTTGGACGGTATGGCGAGGCTCGCCATCCACGACGAGGGTCCGGCACTGCCCGCCGAAGAGCGGCGGAGGCTCCACGGGCGGGTTAGCCGGGCCGACAGCGGCGTCGCCTTGCGCGAGGGCACAGGTCTTGCTTTTGCCATCGCCAGAGGCATCGTCGAGGCACATGGCGGCCAACTCTGGGTCGAGAGCAGACTGGGGGAAGGCAACACCACGTACTTGACCCTGCCGTTGTTTTGGCGGTCGCAAACTAACTGGTGGCCCGCCGTCTTGCATTGAGAGGACGGGCCGATCCCGTCCGCGGAGCGTACGGGATGGGAGGGAGAACTTGTTTTTCGGGCCGATAGATGCTCATCCTCCCGTTGCGCTTTACCACGATCCCGCGAACGTGAGCCCACCCGCCCTCGTGCGCGAGGAATGGTCCCCGTACTGGCTGGCGGTTCTGGCCGGCAACCGGGTGCCGCTACTCGGGGCCGCCGGACTGGTGGCCGCGCCGGTGCTGCCGCAGCCCGTTTCCGGCGTCAAGGTCGAACTGCGGGACGAAGGCGTGGACCAGAATGGTCACTGGTTCCAGACATTTCGCGTCACCATCCAGCCAGGCGGCACGCTCTCCGACGCGGCCGTCGCCATCTATAACAACCCCGCCCGGGTGGACGACGTATTCAAGGCCGCGCAACGAGACAACCCCAATCTGACCAACCCTGCCTATGTCTACGCGGGCCAGGAGATCGACCTCACCATCGATCCCAGCCAGGTCTTCGTCTTCAAGGAGACGCAGAGCGAGCAGAACGGGACCGTCCAGAAGGTTGTGTACTACAACCGAACCGTCGAGACTTACTACAACGACCCTAGCCTGGGCATACTGCGGACCGTGGACTTCCCGGACGAGTCGCGCGCTCAGGCGTTCAACTTCCCGGACTCCTTCCTCGGGCAAGAGGAGAACGTGCAGGTGAAGCCGGGTACCCGGCTCGTGGATTACCGCTATGTGGGGGGCGACTCCTTCGGCGACGTCGTCAACAAGGTGTTCGGCGTGCGAAGCGTCAAGGCCGCGAGCGAACTCCTGAAGCAGACCGGCTGGGACCCCAACAAATGGCCCCCAGAGGCAAACTCGCAGACGCGGGTGCTGGTCGACACGCTCTCCTCCTACGAGGACAAGGTGCCCGAGCGGCTCAACTTCGAGCCGGACAACACGCTCGTGCGCCAGGAGTGGGACCAGCTGAAGGCTGAGCGGGAGAAGGTGGGCATCTACGCCGTGGGCATGGAGGTCCAGGGATTGGTCTACCGGGTGATGACCGGCAGTGGCACGATCACCACCAAGCAGGTGTCGAAGCTCCTCTTCGGCACGGAAGATGAGTACCTCACCGTGGCGAAGGCTGCCGGCCTGGATCTGCCGAGCGGGGACCCGGCGAAGGTGCCCCCGGACTACAACCCCCTGCTGATCGGCCGCGATTTCCAGATCCAAGTGCCTTTCGTGAAGGACAACGCCGCGCTGGCCAAGCAAGAGCCCACGGCGGAGAAGGGGCAGCTGGTTACGCGGTTGGCGAACGGCACGTTGATCAACGACTACGAGCGACCGGAGGGCCAGGGGGGCTTGCTGCGCCTGGTGTACTACCCCAACGGCTACAAGAGCATCCTCGTGCGTCCCAACGACCTCACACTGATGGTCCTGGACTTCGTGCACTTCCAGGTGCTGAACATCGCCAGCCCGGACGTGCCCCGCGAGCAGCGCGAGGAGCTGACGAGGGAGTTCCAGGCGCGGATGCTCTGGACATGGTCGCGCGATATCCCGCGCGACGTGCGCGACCAGCCCGAGGCGCTGAAGCTGAACGTGACCGACAACGGCACCACGCTGGAGATCCTCACCCGCCAACGCGAGAACGTCAGCTGGTACGAGGCGGCCATCTTCGAGATGTGGTTCACCTACCCCCTCGTCCTGGCGGCGGTGGTGGTGACGCTGGGCACGGTGGTGCTGTTCCTGGTTGCTTGGCAAGCAAGGCGCATACAGGCTAGCCGTCGCCGGAGCTGGACCAGGCGGAGGTAGGCTGCCTCCCCTGGCGAGCCTCGGCGGACGCTTCTCCCGAAAGCGGAGGTGACGTCGCGATGAGGCCGCCGAACTCGCTATCTGCCCTCAGGCTATCCGGAGGCCTGCGGGGCCTCTGGTTCAACGTCCGCCTGGCCTGGCGGCTGTTCCAGGACGGCCGGGTGCCGCTTCGTCTGAAGACGATCATCCCGGCCGCCATCGTCTACGTGTTCTGGCCCGTCGACTTCATTCTCGACCTGTTTCCCCTGCTGGGCCAGGTGGACGACCTCACGGCCATTATCCTGGCGGTCGTCCTCTTCGTGCGCGCCGCGCCCCCGCCGGTGGTGGCCGAGCACATCGCGGCCCTGCAAGGCAGGCGGCCGGCCCATCCGCATTGGCCGTCTGACGAGCCGGGCGCGACCATCGAGGGGCAGTACCGCGTGCTGGACGACTAATACTGGTTGCGGGTGAGGATGCCCTAGTGTGCATACCTCAGGCGTAGCGGACGGCATCTCTGCCGGCCGGGTGGCGGCCAGACCTCGGTCCCTGGGGCCGCAGGCCCGGGGGAGACGGCCGCCACTACGCAATGGGCGGGGGACGATATCGGCCTTAACCAAGGGCGGTTGGTATGAGAAGCCCGCCCGCCGCAAGTTCCCAGTAGGAGCAGCGCAGCCCGCCAACG
>JAJZQK010000386.1 GCA_021847625.1 Chloroflexota bacterium | reverse complement strand
CCGTGGCATACCGGCCGCCGCCGACGTACTGATAGCAAAGCAGGACCCGGCCAGTCAGAGGGTGGCAAAATGGCTACATCTCAAAGAGGGAGAGCCTGCCTACTTCATCAAGAGGCTCTTCCGCGCCAATGGCGAGCCAGTGGCCGTACAAGAGTCATGGTGGCCGTCAGATGTCGGCTTGGCGCTGGTGCAGGCAAATCTCGCTGGAGAACAGTTGCTCAGAGTGCTGGCTGACGAACTTGGCATATATATCGGGGAAGCCGAGGCCACCATCGAGGCAGGTGCAGCGACTGCGGAGGAAGCGAGTCTGCTGCTTGTACGAACTGGGTCTCCTGTGCTGGTTCTCAAGCGCGTTGACTACTGTACCGACGGTCGGCCTGTAGTTAGTGAACGGCTCGTATTTAGGGCAGACAAGTACAAGTACCAGGCACGTCAGGTCCGCAACCCGCAGCGCCGGGTCGGCGACTGGGCTTAGCTGCCGGTCATGAACTAACCGGGGCGACTCGGGGGAAGGAGGCGCAGAGGACAGGTAGCACTCAATATCGTGATCGGAAGCATCCATCTGTTGCCAACACTGGTCGGACCAACATTCAAGCTGAACAGAACTCAGACGAGGAGGTAGCAGAACCGTGGAAGACAGGATTGGCAAGCGATCACTAACACGCAGAGGCTTCTTGATTCTTGGCGCCGGTGCCTGTGTTGGGCTAGCTCAGGCCTGTGCATCACCTGCACAGCAACCTCCGACATCGGCGCCCGCTGCCCAGGCCAGCCCCACGCAGGCACCCGTGCAAAGCGGGCAGGCCAACCCGACCCAGGCCCCCGTGCAAGGCGGCAAGGCCAAGCAATTCGCGGGGGTCACGCTCAACGTTTCGATGTTCACGGCGCCGTATACGAACGCGCTGGCTGATTACATACCGGAGTTCGAAGAGCAGACCGGCATGAAGGTCAACTACGAGTCCCCCGCCTTCGCCGTCTACAACCAGCGCACGGACCTCGAGCTTTCCCAGAAGGGCAGCGCCTATGACGTGCTTACCTTGACCTTCATCTACAGCGGCCGCTGGATCGGGGCTGGGTGGTTCACACCGTTGGACGACTTCCTGAATGACCCGAATAAGACCCCTGCGGACTGGGATCCCAAGGACTTCCTCGCCGGCGGCATGAAGAACATGCTGGACAAGAACGGCAAGATCTACAGCTTCCCCTGGTGGACCGAGCCACTCATCGCCGCAGCCAGCCGCTACGACCTCATCCAGCAGGCGGGCATGACCATGCCGGAGACCTTCGACGATCTTGTGAAGATGTCGGCCGCCGTGGACGACAAGGAGGGTGTCAAGGCTTTCGTGATCGAGAATCACTACGGCTGGAGTTGGATCCCAATCCTCCAGGGCTTCGGCGGTACCATCTTCAAGGGCCCGCCCGACGACCTTATGCCGACTCTTGATACCCCCGAGGTGGCAGAAGCGGCTGATTTTGTGGCTAACCTGATCAAGAAGTACAGCCCCGCCGCCGCACTCAGCTTCACCTCGGACACGGCGCTGAACGCCCTGCAGCAGGGTAGAGCAAACTACAGCATGGCTAACTCGCAACAGATGATCCTGCTGGCCGATGCGAGCAAGAGCAAGGTGACAAAGACAGTGGGCTTCGGTATGGTTCCTGCTGGCCCCAAGGGGCGCTTCCCCCAGGTGGCATCCCACGGCATGGGCATCCCTCTCGGCGCCAGGCAGAAGGACGCCTCTTGGGAGTTCATCAAGTGGGCGATGGGCAAGGACCTGTTGAGCAGGATGCTGGTCAAGAACAGCTACGGCGGGGCTCCCCGCCAGTCAGTGCTCGGCGGCCCCGACTTCAAGAAGGTGATGACTATCAACGGCTTCGACGTGGCCAAGAGCTTCCTCGACTCGATCAGCCGTGCCGAGGCCGGCTACATGACCTACCGCACCGTGTCGGTCTACCCCCAGGTAGATCAGCAGCTGAATACTCTGGTCCAGAACGTGGTCTCCGGGCAGATGTCAGCGAAGGACGCCTGCCGCAATGCGCAGGAGCAATCGATCGCCGAGTTGAAGAAGGCGGGCATCAACCTCTAGTCGCGAAAGCCCGCCAAGAGACGGGGCATGACCTCGGTCGTCGCAGGTCATGCCCTTTGACCGCTCAACGCCTGCGACTTTCACGCCGGCGGCAAGAGTACGGAGAAGCAGAACGTAGAGGAGGGGCATAGTTGGACACGCGTGAGAGAATCCTCACCACCATAGCCTGGGGGGAGCCTGATCAGGTGCCCTTAACGTGTTTCCAGAGCGTACTCCCGCGCGGGCAAAGGGAGCGTCTGTTGCGCGATGCGGGAGTGGGCTTGGTACTCAGACCACCGGCTCACAGGGTCCGCCACCGCGAGGTCGAGATCATCACGCGCGAGTATTGGGAGGCCGGGCAAAGGCGCCTGCGGAGGACCATCCACACACCTGTCGGCGACGTCTGGCAAACGCTGGTGCCCGATGTCGCCTACGACACGAGCAACTGGATCGTCGAACATTTCATCAAGGGACCGGACGACTACCGCGTCATGGAGTTCTACATGCGCGATGCCATCTTCGAAGACGACTACGAGTCGCTCCGGGAGGCACAGCGCCGGATTGGCGGGGATGGCCTAGTGTACGTCCGCGTTGCCAAGACGCCCGTCCAGGAGATGCTGTACCAGATGATGGGCGTGGAGCGTTTCGGCATCGACTACTACGAGCACCGGGACCTCTTCGATTCCCTCTATCACACCATGTGTGAGCGCTATGACGATCTGTTTGACATAGCCGCCGGTTCGCCAGTGGAGATGATCCTGATGGGCGACAACATCAGCGGGGACGTGGTTGGCGAGGAGAGATTCAGGGGCTACATAATGCCCATCTACAAGCGCCTGCGTGAGAAGCTCTCCGGGACGGGGAAACTGACCGCAGCCCACATGGACGGACGCCTCAGGTCGTTTGTGAAGCTGATCGGAGAGGCCGATCTGGACGTCATCGAAGCCCTGACCCCACCGCCGATGGGCAACCTCTCCATTGCCGATGCCAGGGAGGCCTGGCCGGGAAAGGCCCTCTGGATCAACTTCACCAGTTCAATGCACATCACGACTCCCGAGGCCATCGAGGAACACACTAGGCACCTGCTGGAGGAGGCGGGTACCAAGCGAGGCTTCGCCATTGGAGTCACGGAAGATGCGCCGGTCGAAGCACTGGAGAGAAGCCTCGGCGTGATCTCCCGGGTTCTCCGGGCCTACTGAGCGGAGAAAGCCGTCTGTGCGGCAAAGGAGCGATCGATGAGCGATCTTTCTCTACCTCGCCAGCGGGCGATGGCCGCCCTGCGGCACCGGGTGCCGGACGTGGTACCGGCGCACATCCGCAGGATCATGGGGTGGGAGCGGCATGCTGCCTACATGGGGGTAGGCACGTTGCCAGAACTGCTGGATCACCTAGGCAACAGCATCGCCGTCTACGTACCCGCGTACGGAGACCTTACGGTTGGCGAGGAATGGGTCGGCCTACCACCGATCTGGGGCCTACCGGAAGAGTACCAGGGCACCTACACCGACTCTCTGCCCCGACCGCTGGCAGCAGCGAACACCATCGCCGACATTGACGCCTTCGGCTGGCCAGCCAACGATAAATGAGACTTCAAGGGGATGCGGACCCGTCTGCTGGCCGACACCACGCACGCACGGATGGGGTCTGGCTGGATGCCGGTGTTCTCGCAGCTCTGCGAACTGTTCGGCATGGAACAGGCGATGATCAATCTGCACTGGAACCGCCCCGTGATCGACGCCACACTCGCTCATCTGGATGACTTCTACACCAAGTTCTTCGAAGAGATGCTGGATGCTTGCGGCGATGAGCTGGAGATCTTCGGCCTGGGCGACGATTTTGCCGGCAACTACGGTCTTCTCATTGCCCCCGATCTCTGGCGTTCCCTTTTCAAGCCGCTATACGCGAAGTGGATCGGGATGGCCCGCTCACGAGGACTACTCACGTTTATGCACGCCTGCGGCAATCTCAGCCAGGTCCTGCCGGAGATGATCGACATCGGCCTGGAGGCTTGGCAGACGGTGCAGACCCACCTCCCCGGCCAGGACCCCCAGCGCCTGAAGCTGGAGTACGGCCGTGACTTGGCCTTCGTGGGAGCAATCGGCACAACCAACGTGCTGGGAACGGCGACGCCCGAAGAGGCACGCAGGCACGTGCAGTCCCAGATCCTGGCCTTTGGCGAGGGGGGAGGCTATGTATGCGCCCCCGACCATACAATCATGGCTGGCGTGCCCTGCGAGAGTATGCGGGTGATGCACGAAACGATAGCGGAGTTTCGACGGCAGGGCTACACGGAAAGGCAGTAGCGCTCTACAGGAGGTAAGGAAGCGTGGCCGATCTGAAGGCGATCTACGATGCGGTGATAGTGGGCAAGGCCCCGGAGGTCAAGAGGATGACGGAGGAGGCGGTGGCCGAGGGCACCGACGCCACCAAGGTCCTGCAGGAAGCGCTCATCCCGGCGAT
>JAJZQK010000385.1 GCA_021847625.1 Chloroflexota bacterium | reverse complement strand
GGATCCAACGTTATCTGTAGGGGCGAACGGCGTTCGCCCTCCGGCCGCGCACTGGCTGGATTCCCGCTTCCGCGGGAATGACGGAACCGGCCGGCCGTGCAGCAAGCATAACGCCGGACTATTTAGCATCCGCTCATCACGTCTGCCGCCTACTCGCTAAACTCGGCGAGTAGGCGGCTCGTCATCTTCACCCCAGCCCCAAGTCCCGCGTCTCCCACACCCGCAGAGGCGAAGTCCGGCCAACTGCCTGATTGACAACCGGGAGCCCACTGCACTATGATCCGGGCAAGAGCCCGATAAGGAGGTTACTTGCATGCGTTCGTCGACTAGTCTCGCGCTCGCCCCCACCGGCCTGCGCCGCATCTCCCTTGCCCAGGACCTTGCGCTCGTTCTGCTGGGGAGCGTCGTCGTCGGCCTGAGCGCCCAGGTCGCCGTCTATCTCCCCTTCACGCCCGTCCCGATTAGCGGCCAGACGTTTGCCGTTCTGCTGGTGGGCATGGCCCTCGGCAGCCGCCGGGGCGCCCTTGCGCTGCTCGCCTACATAGCCGAGGGTGCCGCCGGTCTGCCCGTCTTCGCGGCCGGCCTGGCTGGGCCAGCCGTCGTCCTCGGCCCGCGGGGTGGCTATCTGTTTGGCATGATCCTCGCCGCCTATCTCGTCGGCCGGCTGGCCGAGCGGGGCTGGAGCCGGCGGGCGATAGGCACCGCCGGGGCAATGGTCGCCGGTGAAATCGCCATCTACGCCCTCGGCATCCCCTGGCTGGCGGTCGTGCTCGGCACGGACCTGCCGACCGCGCTGTCGCTGGGCCTCTTCCCCTTCCTCCTCGGCGACGCCATCAAGGTGGCCTTGGCCGCGGGCGGCGTGCCCGTGGCCCTGGGCCTCATCGGCCGCCAGGGTTGAGATTGTCGCAAGAGCTGACCAAATAGGAGCATTTCCGAGGGCCGGTCCGTCTTAGGCGGACCGGCCCTCCTTCTACGGGCCAAAACGCACGGCCCGACCCCAAGAGGACCATTTTCCCATTCGGCCACGTAGTGCTATACTGCTTATTACCGGGGGCGCGGAATCCCGGGCGCCCGCGGGACAACGACTCGGGAGGTGCGCAGATGACGCGGATCTTCCTCGTGCGCCACGGACAGACGGCCTGGAACGTCGTGGAACGGTTCCGGGGCCACGTCGACATCCCCCTGGACGAAGTCGGGCGGGTCCAGGCCGAGAACGTGGCCGAGAGGCTGGCCGGCGAACCGAACATCGCGGCCGTCTATAGCAGCCCCCTTGGCAGAACCTTGGACACCGCCCGCCCTACCGCCGTGCGCCTGGGCCTGGCGGTGCAGCCAGTGCCGGCCATCGGCGACATCAACTTCGGCGACTGGCAAGGCCTGACGCCCGCCGAAGTGGCCGCGCGCTACCCCGACCTGTATCGTCGCTGGTTGCTGGCGCCCCACACCGTGCAGTTCCCGGGCGGCGAGAGCCTGGCCATGGTGCAGGCCCGCGCCTTCGGGGCGTTCAACGAGCTGGCCAACCTGCACGACGGCTCCGCGTTCGTCGTCGTGACCCACAAGGTCCCCTGCCGGGTCCTCATCTCCGCCGCCCTCGGGCTCGACAACGCCCACTACTGGCAGATCGAGCAGGACAACGGCGCCATCAACGTCATCGACTTCGCCGACGGCCTCTTCGTCATCCAGCGCCTGAACGATACCTCCCATCTGGGAGGTGGGTAGCCAATGGCCAGCATCAGACGACCGGCGGTGGCCGGCATGTTCTACCCGGCTTCCCCCGACGCGCTCCGGCGCCAGATCGAAGCCAGCTTCCTCCACGCCCTGGGGCCGGGCCGGGTGCCTACAGTCACTCACGAGGGTCCCCGGAACCTGCTGGGGCTCGTCTCGCCACACGCGGGCTACGTCTACTCGGGCCCCGTGGCGGCGCACGCCTTCGCCGCCCTCGCGGCGGACGGGGCACCGGCGGTGGTGGTCATGATCGGCCCCAGCCACTACGGCTTCGGGCCCGCCGTGGCGGTCTCCAACGCCGACGGTTGGCAGACCCCCTTGGGGACCAGCCCCGTCAACCGGGAGGTCGCCCAGGCCATCGCCTCGGCAATGCCGGAGAAGGCGCTGTCGGACAGGGCCCACGAGCGCGAGCACTCGCTCGAGGTGCAGCTGCCATTTCTACAGTACCTCTTCGGCGAGAAGGTCGGCATCGTGCCCATCGTGATGGCGGAGCAGAACCTAGCCAGGGCGCAGGAGCTAGGCAATGCGATTGCAAACGCGCTGGCCGGGCGCGAAGCCGTCGTCATCGCGAGCACGGACATGTCCCACTACGCGCCGCAAGACGTGGCGGTTGCCAATGACCGGCTGGTCCTGGCCGCCATCGAGGATTGGCAGCCGGACCGCCTGCTGCAACTGGCCCCGTACCAGGTCAGCGCCTGCGGACCGGGGCCGGTGGCCGCGGCGATGATCGCCTGCGGTAAGCTGGGCGCCCGGAGTGCTCGGTTGCTGAACTACGCCACCTCGGGCGACGCCTCGGGCGACACGCGCCGAGTGGTGGGCTACGCCGCGCTCGCGATCAGCCGGTAGGCGCCCGGGCGCGGCCGCCAGAGTACGGTCGACCAGGCCCCAACGGCGTTGGCCGCCGGTCGCGCCACGTGCCCCGACCCGAGCCAAGCCTTGCCTTGTTTTGCGAGTGCTCTAACGTCCCCCCAGGAGGTGGACGCATCGTGAGTCTGAAGAAGGCACGAGATTCGTACCAACCGGAACGGCATCATCGCCGGACGGAGCAGCAGCTGGTGCTCGGTGGCTTCGCCCTCGTCGTGCTGGTCGGCGGCGCACTCGTCTGGTTCCTGTACGGCCTCACGCCGGCGGCCATCGCCGTCGCCGTGGTTCTGGGCAGCGGCGCGATATTCGTCCTGCTCCTCGCGGTGCTGAGAGCGCTCGATACCTGGGCCAGGAGATGAGGTGGATTGCCGGTCTTGTTAAGAGAATTTTACACGGACCTAGCTGTCCGATAGACACAGGCGCTTATCATATAGCCTGATGGGCCGAAGACGAGCGTCGACCGGCCAATTCTCTCGACTAGGAGGACGAAGATGTTCACACGCAAACGGCTCTTCGCCGTCGGCGCGGGCGTGCTAGTGCTGCTGGCACTGGTGGCAGGCACGGCCCTCGCCCAGACGCCGACGCCGGACGAGCAGGCCACGAACGGTAGGACCAACTACGGTCAGCTCTTCCTCGATAAGCTGGCCAGCACCCTCGGCATCACGCGCGAGCAGCTGAGCAGCGCCATCAAGCAGGCAGGGACGGAAACCGTGGACCAGGCGGTCCAACAGGGTGACCTGGCCCCGAACACGGCCGACCGGATCAAGCAGCGCATCCAAGACGGGGAGCAATGGTTGGGTTTCCCCAGGCTGCACAGGCAACCGCCGCTGGCTCAGCGGGTGCGGCCGTTCGCGCTCGACGCGGCCGGCGAAGCGGTCGCCAAGGCCCTGGGGATGACGCAGGAGGAACTGCGCACAGCTCTGCGCGATGGCAAGTCGATTGCCGATCTAGCCAGTGAGAAGGGGATCACGGCGGAGCAGATCAAGACCGCGGTCGTCGACGCCACCAAGGCGCGCCTGGACCAGGCCGTCGCGGCGGGCAACCTGACGCAGGCGCAAGCCGACAGGATCCTCCAGACCGTCAAGGACATGCCGGCCGAGAGCTTCCTGCAAGAATGGTGCAGACCAGCGTGGCCACTCAGGCCCAACAGGCCCGCCGGCACGGGCGTCTAGCCAGCCAGCGCGATAGTCAACCCACGCAAAAGGGGGCGCAAACATCTGCGCCCCCTGTATTATTGGTGCGGTCTCCTTCTGCCGGGCTAGAATCGTCGGCCGACTAGCTCTTTCCGCCCTCGCCGCCGTGGCCCCGACCGAGGTTATCCAGGTCGAGCGTGTTGATGAAGTCACGGAAAGCGGACAGCTTCTTGATCTCCTCTTCGCGAGGTTCGCTCAGCCCCTCGGCCGCGTGCTCGTCCTCCGCCTTCTCCGCATCGGGGATAACGCCGGCCTTGTCCAGCACGCTCTCCGCCACGTAGATAGGAGCCTCGGCCCGCACCGCTAGGGCGATCGCGTCGCTCGGCCGCGAGTCTATCTCCTCCTGCCGGCCGTCGACTTCCAAGAGGATGCGGGCGTAGAACACGTCGTCGCTCAGGTCGCTCACCAGCACGCGCAGGATGCGCACGCCGAGCTGATCCAGAATCGACTTCAGCAGGTCGTGCGTGAGTGGACGGGCAACCGCTATGTTCTGCAAGCGGACGGCAATAGCGTCGGCCTCGCCGGAACCGATCCAGATCGGCAGATAGCGGTTAGCCTCCTTCTCCTTGAGTATCACAACCCGCTGGTAGTTGACTAGGCTCACCCGAATGCTGTCAACAACCACCTCAATCATTGCCCGTATCCCTCCCGAACTGCTGTACATCCAGGCTAGCGCGCTCGGTAAACATAATGCGACGCCCCAACACACGAGAGAGGCCGACAAAGAGCGTGAAGGGGGCGG
>JAJZQK010000384.1 GCA_021847625.1 Chloroflexota bacterium | reverse complement strand
CGAGGTATCCTTGGTGACGTAGACAGCGTCTTCCAGGTCGATGAGGTGCTCCGATTCTAAGCGGCGGACGGTTTCTAGTACTTCGGCCGCTTTGCCTTCGGTGTCATAAGTGATCACCACTAGGTTACTCACAAGCGTCATCCTCCTAATCTCTACTTTGCTCTGCCCTTGGCAGAAGCGGGTCCCAGGCGACCATCCCACTTGATGGTCGCGGCGATCCACTTTACAAGTGTATCCCCGATTATCCTGGCCAGCCTCACGCCAAGTTGTGACTAGCACTTACCAACATGCCACTACCCACGTACCTGGGATCAGGTATGCAGTCAGCCATGGACGGCCAGGTGTCGCTTGCGATGAGGGTTGGCCAGAGTAGCATGGGGCCTGGGGCTAACAGAGGACGTGGAGGCGCTGGCTGGCTAAGCCGGTAGGGAATCGCCTGTGGTCGGCATAGGGGGTTGAAGGCAATGGATCAGCCAGTGGATGGGCTGGCGTCGGGCCAGTAAGCGGACTGGTTCCAAGGAGAGGTGACCCTCGCCCCTCCTGCTTGGGTCAGACGAGTCCTTTGTCACGCGCGTACAGCGCCGCTCGGGTGCGATTCTCCAGTCTAAGCTTGTGCAAAATGTTACGTACGTGCGTCATCACCGTGTTCTGGGTCAGATGGAGCGCCTGGGCCATTTCCTGGTTGGACATCCCTTGGGCCAGCAAGCGAAGGACGTCCAGCTCCCGGGCGGTGAGCTCGTTCGGGGTCGCCCCCCCGAGAGAACGAGGATGCTCGATCTTCTCCAGCAGGTCTTGGGTAACGCTGGCGTCGAGCACCCGGGCCCCGCTACGCACGGCTCTGATGGAGTCTATCAGTTGGCTCGCAGCGACATCTTTTAGCAGGAAACCGGATGCACCGGACCGCACGGCGGCCAGCACCTGCTCGCCGGTGGCGAGCGCTGCCAGGATTAGCACTTTGATGCCGGGTAGCCCGCCGACGATCTCTCGCGTGGCCGACAGCCCGTCCATTAGCGGCATTCTGAGGTCGACAACTACCACATCCGGACGCAGCGCCAGCGCCCTGGCGACTGCCTCTTCCCCGTCGGCCGCCTCCCCAACCAGCTCAAGGTCCTTCTCGGACGCTAGTATCGCCGCCAGACCCTGACGCACGATCGGATGATCATCGGCGATGAGAACCCGAATGGTCGCACCCATTTCCGTTCACCTGAGGCGTCGCTGTCATACCCTACCATTATACCATGGACGAGCGCATTGACAGTTGTGGCGCAAGCGCTCAGGCCTCATGCGCCGGCATCCTGGCCTGGCGGGTGGGACCTCGCCGGCTGCACGAGCATATTGAATCTATACCTATGAGGAAGTGAAAAACACCTGTTTTCAGTGACGCCAGACGGCAAACACCCGGCTTATACTGGTACTGAGCTCGCAAGTACACCTAGCCGTTGCTGTCATTTGCCTGGAGTTCACCGAAGACGGAGGGCCACACGGGTGCTGATACTGCCGAACGGCGTGCACTTTCTGGATTCGTAGGCGAACGCCGGCCCCCGGGCGGACCTGCCGGCCTCTGCTGCGGGCCGCTCGCGTGTGGCTGCTCGCTCTCCACGCATCTTGGGCTTGCCAAAGGGGGAGATGATAGGTGGAGTCTGCAGGCTTGCCACGTAGAGTCGGCTGGACTTTAGAGAGGTGATGCTCTGTGGCCTCGCCAAGGACTGTGCGGAATCTTGCGATGGTTTGCGACCGCCACGGCACCGTTCGCCGTGTCCTCCGCGACGACCTCCAGGTTGGCGAATCTGCCGCCGGCCAACCGTTCGTTTCTCTTGTCGAGAGCGAGTGTTTGGCCCGGGCCTTTCAGTTCCTGGCCTCCCTCAGCACGCAATCTAGCGTTTTGGACTGGGAGTTGACCTTGCGCGCCGCCCGCGGTCCGCGGATCTTCCACGTCGCCGGCCTGCCCGTAGCCGAAGGCCTCCTGATCGTCGGTGCCACTTCAGCCCTGGGCCTAACGCGTTACTGCGAACTCCTGGCAGAGGAAGGTGGCGAGGGCGTAGACGCCTTGCGGGTGCTGTTCGGAGGGCGAGCGGACCGGTCCCGGCAACGATACTCTTCCAAGAGCGCCGTGCTAGTAGAACGGGGGCGCGGAGGCCACGATCCAATGCTGGCCGAGCAGTCGTTAGACCCACCGGTTACGCTGCCGTCACCGCCCAAGTTGAGTGAGGAAGACTGCCCGCGGCTTCTGGACGGGATTCAGCGCCAGGAGTCTCAACTTCGAGCGATATTCCAGACTACCGATGCTTGTTTGGCGGTGCTCGATTGTCATCTGGATGTCGTGAGGGCCAATCCGGCCTACGTCAAGAGCTCCGGCCTTCGCGAAGAACAGGTGCTCGGGCGTAATCACTTCGATCTGTTTCCCGGCCCGGAGGACCAGGCCATTTTCGAGCGGGTACGCGACACTGGCCAGCCTTACCGGTCGGGTGAGAAATGCTCCGAGCTCACGGACCAGCCCTCAGATAGCGCCATCTACTGGAACTGGACGCTATCCCCCCTGGGGAGGAATGAGGCGGGCGAGACGACGGAGCTGCTCCTGTCAATGGCAGATGTAACCCCCCAGGTGCGGCTACGCCAATTGACCGAGCAGCTGGCGGAGGAGGCCTGGCGTCGGGCGGCTGAGCTTGACGCTACCGTCAACTCCATCGCCGACGGGGTGCTGATCTACAACGTCGACGGAAGCATTGTCCGGATGAATGCAGCGGCGGAGGCGATGCTCGGCTACACGGAGGAAGAGCGGGCGCTGGGCATTGCAGAGCGAATGGCGGGGCGAGCGTTCCAGGCGCCTGATGGGAAGCCTCTTCCGCCGGAACAGATGCCGCCCGTGAGGGCCCTGCACGGTGAGGAGGTTCGGAACGTAGAGCTCACCACTACTCTACCCTCCGGCCGAGCGCTCTGGCTATTGGAGAGCGCCGCCCCGATACGTTTGCCCAACGGCCGGCAGGTGGGGGCCATAGCCATCATTACCGACAACTCCGCGCAGCACGAGTTACAGACGCAGCGAGAACAGTACATTTCGTTGATTGCACACGACCTACGAAACCCGGTGACGGCGATCTTGGGGGTAGCTCAGCTGCTTGTCCGTTCGTTAAGTAAACAGGGGCTCGAGGCCGACGCCCGCAACGCGGAGATCGTGCTTAGAGGAGCAAGGTACCTCAACTCGCTGATTCAAGAGCTGGTTGAGTCGGCCCGCTTGGAGTCTGGCAAGGGGAGCCTCCACAAAGAGCGCATCGACCTCGCCTCGCTCGTCGCCGACGTCGTGGAGGGTATGGCGCCCGCGGAGCGAGGCCGCCTCAGAGTCGAGTTCTCCGGCTGCCTTCCTCCCACGCGGGCCGACCCGCACCTCGTAGAGAGGGCGCTCACGAATCTCATCGGTAATGCTCTGAAGTACTCGCCCGAGGGTTCCGTCGTACTCGTTCGGGTCCGCCAAGTAAGCGGTGAGGCGACGGTCTCCGTGACAGACGAAGGCGTGGGCATCCCGCCCGCAGAGCTCGACCACGTCTTCGAGCGCCATTATCGCGCCGAGGCGGGCAAGGACACGGACGGGATGGGCCTGGGGCTCTACATCGCCCGGCTGGTCGTCGAGGCCCACGGTGGGCGCATCTCGGTCGAGAGTGAAGTCGGCAAGGGCAGCACCTTCACCTTCACGCTGCCTCTAGGGATAGAAGAAGAGGCGGCATGATTGAAGAGCCCGGCCCTCCCGCTGCGTAGTTATTGCGCTGGCTAGGTGTAGACGACGATCTGCATCTGGCCAGCAGGGGGAAGCGTGATAGGTCTCTATTGGTGACCCATCACTGCCTTCATTTCGGCCTCCGTGTCGCGGATCATTTCGCCGGACACATCCACGGTCACTCTGTAGATGCGCCCGGCGAAGGGGAAGGGCGACGCATAGAGGCTCGATACCGGGGCTCCCTCGCTACGACCGCAGACCAGGCCCTCGGCGATTCCCACCATGAGGGGCAGGGTAACCGGAATCTCGGCCTCCCCCAACAACTTGCCGTTGATGTAGAGGCGGGCTTCGGCCGGGTGTAGAGACTAAGAAGAGGCAGACGTCCTCTCCCCAGGGACGGCCGCCACTATACCTCTGTGACGTCACGTCCATGCGCGGTGAGCGCCCAGATTATCACCGCCGAAATCGTGATCAAGATGATCGCCCAGATGGGGTAATACGGAAGCCAGCCAAAGGCCGCCAAGGCGGCCAACCCAGCTAGGATCACGCCGACGACGCGGGCCCAGACCGCCCCGCTGAACACGCCGAAACCCGCGGCCAGGAGCAAGATGCCGAAGCCCAGTTGGACCCAGCCCCAGGTTGTCACGTCGAACTGCAGGAGCCACCCGCCTTGGGTAACCACATAGAACCCGCCGCTAAAGATGGCGACGAGGCCGGCGATGATCCACCACCCGCCCCCCAGGACCATCATGATCCCGGCGAACGCGATCCAACCGACCGCAAATCCACTTGGCTGTCTGGTAGACATACTAT